>NZ_NHPF01000062.1:0-21999 GCF_002252925.1 Halorubrum sp. Ea8 | reverse complement strand
TCCCCGAAGTCCGCGTCCGGGGCGTCTACGCCACCGCGCTGACGCGACTCCTGCTCGACGCGGGCCACGAGGTCGTCGACGCGTCGCCGCCGATCCGGCGGCGCTTCGACGCGGACTTCGGGGACGCGCCGCCGGACGTCCGGATCGAGACGACGGGAGACCGACAGGGCGTCGGCGTCCGCGGCGATCCCGAGACCGTGGCCGGGCTCCGGGAGCGGCTGGCGGGCGTCGGACGCGACGCGCTCGCGTGGACCGACCCGACGCCGCCCGGGACCGTCCTCGACGGCGAGGTCACCGAGACGCTCGGCGGCGGGGCGGTGGTGCGGCTCCGGGTCGGCGGCGGCGACGACGCCACCGCCGAGGGGTACCTCCCGTACGGGAGCGTCGACGACCGCGTCGAGACCGGGGACCCGATCCGGGTGCGGGTCGACGAGTCCGCGGCGCCGTGGACGGACCGCCGTCCGGGGCTGGACGGCTCGCTGCGCGCCGGCGGCGGGCTCGTCGCGCTCGAACCGGGGTCGGGCACCAGGGTCGACGTCCGGAACGACGAGGCCGCGCGGGAGCTCTCGGGAATGCTCGACCTCCTCGGACTGGAGCCGCCGGACGGCTGGCGGGCCGTCTGGAAGCCCCCCGCGGTCGACGCGGGGACGGAGACGCTGGAGGCCGGGCTGGAGCGCGCCGTCGCGGCCGCGGAGGGGCTCGACGAGGCGGTCGACGCCGCCGGCGGAATCGGCGTGCTCGACGACCCCGGCCTCCTCCGCGACGAGCCGATCGCGTCGCCGAACGCGGGCGTCTGGGTGTGGTTCGGCCGCGAGAGCCGGTTCGCGCTCGACGACCGGCGCCGCGAGGCGACGTCGACGATGCCGGGACACCACCGGGTGAAGGCGGGGTCGGCCGACGCCTCGGCCGGCGTCGACCTCGCGGAGGCGCTCTGCGATCCGGACCCGGACGCCGAGTTCCCGTTCGGCGTCGTGACCGACGCGTTCGGTCCGAGCGAGGGCGACGCACTCCGGCTCGAACACGGGAAGCCGGACGGGAGGCTGATCACCCTCGGCGAGGCGACGGTGACCGGAGTCGACGCCGACGGGTCGGTCGCGGTCGAGCGCGAGATGACCGGGGGCGGCAGCTACGACGGGCTCGGCACCCCTCGCGAGGCGGGCGACGTCGCCGAGACGAGCCTGAAGGAGGGCCGGTGGTGGTACCCGACCACGTATCGCGGGCGCGACGGGACGGTTCGCGGCACCTACGTCAACGTCTGCACCCCGGTCGAGGTGTTCCCCGACGCCGCCCGCTACGTCGACCTCCACGTCGACGTGGTGAAGCACCCGGGCGGTCGGGTCGAGCGCGTCGACGACGACGAGCTGCGGGAGGCGGAGGCGGCCGGTGACGTGCCGGAGCCGCTGGCGGAGAAGGCGCGGAGCGTCGCGTCCGCGTTAGAGAACGCCCTGTAGCCGACGAGCCGTCGCCGCCCTCGACTCGACGCCGGGTCCGAACGCGTTGGTTCGCGTATTTTTTACTCGAATGCGTACGGATGAAACACCTCTCGTTCGTTACAATATCATTAACAAACATCGCGTTCATGGCGAGATCACAATGCGCGAAAAAGAATCACAGCACAGATTTGGAAAGACGAGCCGTCGCGGATTTCTCGGCGGCGTGGGGGCGCTGGTGGCCGCGGCCGCGTACTCGCGGGAGGTGCCCGCCGCGGACGCCGAGGCGGTCGCGAACGACGCCGACGGACCGGTCCAGACGGTCGAGTCGCCGGACGGATCGATCGCGGTGACCGTCGACGTCGCCGACGGCGTCCCGACCTACGAGGTCGCTCGCGGCGGGACGACGTACGTCGAGCCGTCGCCGCTCGGGTTCGACTTCCGGAATCAGGCCTCGTTCGGCGCGTCGAGCGCGGCCGACGGGGGAGCCGTCCCCCTGACCGTCACGGGCACCGAGCGCGAGGCGGCCACCGAGCGGTGGGAGCCGGTGTGGGGCGCGTTCGAGGAGGTATCCGCGGAGTACAACGCCCTGCACATCGGGCTCACGGACGGGGAATCGGACGGGGGTAACGGCCCCGGCGCGGACGGGGCGGTGGACGGCCGAGCCGCCACCCTGCAGGTCCGCGTCTTCGACGACGGGCTCGGGCTCCGGGTCGTCCTCGGCGAGGGATTCGCGAGCAACGCCGAGCGGGCGGTGGTCGAGTCGGAGAACACCGGCGTCGCGTTCGCCGGCGACTACGACGCGTGGTGGATCCGCAACGAGGTGACGAACCCGCGGTTCGAGCAGGAGTACGCCGAGACGCCGCTCTCGGAGATTCCGGGCGGGACCCGCGAGACGCGGCCGACCGGGACGCCGATCCGGACCGGCGCGCACACCCCGCTGACCGTCGACGCCGGCGACGCCTACCTGAGCGTCCACGAGGCGAACCTCGACGACTACGCCGCGGCGACGCTCGCGCCCCGCGACGACGACGGGGGGACCGAGTTCGCCACGGCGCTGACGCCCCTCCCCGACGGGACGAAGGCCTCGCTCGAACTGCCCGCGGCGACGCCGTGGCGGACGATGCAGGTCGTCGAGCGACCGGGCGGACTGATCGAGTCGCAGCTCGTCCCCCTGCTCTCCGACCCGCTCGACGAGTCGGCGCTCCCGACCGCCGGCGGGGAGCCCGACACCGACTGGATCGAGCCGCGCAAGTACGTCGGCATCTGGTGGACGATGATCGCCGGGTCGGCCAACTGGGAGTACAGGACCGACGAGGCGATCGCGGCCGGGGGCGGGAACCCGGCCGCCTACACGCACGGCGCCCGGACCGAGCGGATGAAGCGGTACATGCGGTTCGCGAGCGAGAACGGGATCGACAGCGTGCTCGTCGAGGGATGGAACGAGGGATGGAGCACCTATCCGGGCGACGGCTCCGGCTTCGGGTTCGGCGTCGACGACTCGTACCCGGACTTCGACGTGCGGGAGGTGACCGACTTCGGCGCGTCGCTTCCGGAGCCCGTCGAGATGACGATCCACAACGAGACCGCCGGGAACCTCCCGAACTACGAGGGAGCGATCCTCGACGAGGACGTCTTCGCGGGGTACGACGACGTCGGCATCAACTCGATCAAGAACGGCTACGTCTCGGACCCCGGCCTCGGCATCGACGGCGACGGCTCCGAGCCGACGCACAACCAGCACAACCAGCTCGCGGTGAACCATCACCGGCTGGTGATCCGCGAGGCCGCCGCGGACCGCCAGCTGCTGGAGATCCACGAGGGGATCAAGCCGACCGGCGAGATCCGCACCTACCCGAACGTGGCGAACCGCGAGGTCGTCAAGGCCCAAGAGTACGACGGCTTCGGCCAGCTCGGCTCGAACGTCGGCCGCGATCACCACGTCACGCTCCCGTTCACGCGGAACCTCGCCGGTCCGGTGAGCTTCCAGCCGGGCATCTTCGATCTCACCTTCGGCGACGACCGCGGCGACCAGATACAGACCACCCGCGCGAAGCAGCTCGCGATGTACCCGACGTACCTCAGCGGGCTCCAGATGGCCGCCGACCGGATCGAGGGGTACGTCGACGAGACGTTCGCGGTCGGCGAGGCGCTCCAGGCCGCCGCCGGCGCTATCGACGGCCTCGTCACCGACGACTCGTGGCGGAACGCGTTCGGGACCAACTTCGTCGCCGTCGACCCGAACCGCGCCCCGAGCGGGTCGTCGGTCTCGTTCACGGTCAGCGACGTCCCCGCGGCCGGGACGTACGACCTCCGCCTCCGGTACGCGAGCGCGCCCGAGGAGAACGCGGGACGCGTCGTCGACGCCGGCGCGCCGCGGGCGACTCTGCGCGTCAACGGGGAGACCGAGACGATCGAGCCCGACTTCACCGACTACTGGGACGACTGGGACCTGTTCGCGACCGAAGTCGAGCTCGACGCGGGCGACAACGAGATCGCGATCGAGCTCGACTACGCCGAGGGGCAAGAGGGGTTCACCGGCGACGTGGGCGGCTTCAACCTCAACGCCGTCGCGGTCACCGAGCCGGGGGCCTCCTCCCCGATTCCGGCCGAGTACGAGGGGTACACCCCCGACGCGGAGAACTTCGACGCCGAACCGGAGTTCGGGTTCATCGAGTCGGTCCCGGCGGCCGGCTGGGACGAGACCCGCGTCGTCGGCTCCGCGATCGGGGACTACCTCGCGATCGCGCGCCGGGCGGACGAGGAGTGGTACGTCGGCGTCATGACGAACGGCGACGGCCGAGCCGTGGACGTCCCGCTGGAGTTCCTCGCTCCCGGGAAGTCGGGCGAGGCGCCCGGCCGCGAGAACGGCAACGGACGCGGGAACGGCAACGGTCGAAGCGGTCCGAAGTACGTCGCCGAGATCCACTCCGACGCGCTCGGTGCCGGCGTCGACGCCGACCCGACGGGCGTCCGGATCGACGAGGCGGTCGTCGACCCCGAGACGACGCTGCTCGCGTCGACGGCCCCGAGCGGCGGAACGGCCGTCAGGCTACGCCCGGCGCGGGGAGCCGAGATCAACCGGCTCCCCGAGTACGAGCGGCCGGAGCAGGACTTGACCGTCGATATCGCGGACGAGGCCGACCTCAACGAAGCGTTCATCACCGCGACCGGCTCCAACGACGCCGGCTTCGTCGGCGGGACGAACGTCGAGATACTCGTCGACGACGAGGTGGAGGCGCTCGGCAACGTCCGGCTCCCGCCGAACGCGACGGACGAGACGGTCGAGATCGGCTTCCGGATCTCGCGGATCGGCACGTTCGATATCGTCGTCCGAGAGCCGGACGGTGGGGACGAGCTGGCATCGGGGAGCGTCACCGTCGCACCCGGCGATATCGTCGCCGAGATCAGTGATCCGCAGGGCGACGACAACGGGCCCGGCGAGTACGTCTATCCCACCGGCGATGACTTCGAGGAGGGCGCGTTTGACCTGCGTTCGTTCCGCGTCTTGGAGACGGAGGACGAGTACCGGTTCGCCTTCGAGGTCGAGAATCTGTACGACACGTTCGGCGGCGACTTCTCGCCGCATTACTTCCTCGTATACCTCCGCGATCCCGAGGCGAACGGCGGACGAACGAGTGCGCTCGGCGACCTCGACCTCACGGCTCAGTTCGCCGATCCGTGGCAGTACCGGGTCGACGCGAGCGGCTTCGGCAGAGGGATCACCGACGCCGACGGACAGGGCCTCGGCACGCCGGAGGTGTTCGCCAGCTTCGAGTCGAACACGGCAGTGGTCTCGATACCGAAGTCGGTGGTCGGCGGCGCCGACCTCTCGGACTGGGAGGTGCTGCCGATCGTCGGGTCAGAAGACCGAGGAAGCTTGCGAGCGGTGTCGATTGATCCCGAGGCGTTCGTCTTCGGCGGCGCGCGCGACGGCGCAGTCGACAACGCGCCGCGAGTGATCGACCTGGCGACGCCGGAGGGAACGTCCCAAGCCGACGCGCTCGACTACGGTCCCGACTCGCTCGCGACGCTGCCGTTCACGTCGCTGTGAGGTAGCGAACGGAGAGAGCCGCGGACCGATCCGTTTCAGAAGTGGTTCGCGGACTCGGTCTCGTGTTTCAGCTCGCCGCCGCGACCGCCCTCGACGGTGGAGGCGCCCTGATCGCCGGAGGAAGCGGTCCGCACCGTCACGTTGTCCACCTCGTCGAAGTCCATGATCAGGTCGCGGCGGATGTTGTCGGCCGTGATGTTCGAGATGCCGCAGCCGGAGCAGGTGCCGCCGAGTTCGACGACGACCTCGCCGCTCTCGGGGTCCGCCTCGCGCACGACGCTCGTTCCGCCGTGCATCTGGATGATCGGCATCTGTCCGACCATCCACTCTTCGACTCGGTCCGCGAGGCTCTCGTCGCTCATTGGCGAGAGTTAGCACCCGAGCCTATGGAAGCTTGCGGTTTCCGAGCGGTTCGAACCGACGAAACGAACTGTGTCACCGTCGATCCCTCGGGAAGGGATATCGAAACCGTTCCCAGTTACGCCGCAGTCACTCCTCGGAGTCGTCCGCGCGCTCCGACTCGCTCGGGAGGCGGGTCGGGTCGGCGGGATCGTCGCCGTGCATGGAGTCGTCGCGTTCGAGGAGATAGAGGAGCGGCCCGAGCGCGGCCAGGACGAGCACCCCCGGGAGGGGCGCGTCGGGGACGAGCAGGAAGGTGGTCAGGGCGGCACCGGAGGTGACGACGAGGAGGCCGGCCCACAGCGGCGGCGAGCCGAGGTCCACCCCGACGCGCGCGGCGTCGCGGTAGACGAGCGCGGCCGCGGCCGCGACGAGGAGCGCGGCGCCGCCGCCGAGGACCGTGGTGACTGCCATACCAGTCGTTCGGCCGAGACGGGAAAAAGGGTGTCGCGAGCGGGCGGAGAAGAGGGAGAAAACGCGGTGTGCTCGATCTGGGACGGCGATCGCGGTCCGCCGGACGGACTACGGTGCCTCGCCCGTCTCGATGCTGAAGGAGTCGCGGGGGTACGCCACGCAGGTCAGGGTGTAGCCGTCGTCGATCTCGGCCTCCTCGAGCATCTGCTGGTTGTCGTGCTCGACGAAGTCCTCCGAGGGGCCATCGGTGATGTGCCCGGCACAGGAGACGCACTGGCCCTGTCGGCAGGCGTACGGGAGGTCCCACCCCTCGTCTTCGCCCTGGTCCAAGATGGGCTGGTCGTTCGAGAGCTCGACCGTCTCCCCCTGCTTGACGAACTCGACCTCGAAGTGCTCGACCTCCTCTACGTCGGCGGGGCCGGCGCTGACGGCGCTGCCGTCCTCCAGTTCGCCCTCCTCGCCCTCGGCGCCGCCCGCGGGGATGGCGCCGCCGCCACCGCCGCCGCCGACGGCGCGGTTACCGGGCTCCGGGAAGTCCGTCTCGGGGACCGCGGACGCGCGGCGTTCGAGTATCTCGTCCGAGATGTCGGTCGTGGGGTCCCACCCCGTCCCCTTCAGGCTGGTGACGAGGACGACGGTCAGCGTCGCGATCACCCCGAGAACGATCGCGGGCGTGTTCGCGACGTTCGCGATGAGCGGGTTGAGCATACGAACCGATATGAAGAGGTTGCTTAAGGCCGTTTTGATCGGTCCAACCGCATGAGAGCCCCGAGGGCGGGGATCGGCATGACCGGCGGGGGGATCGCGGCGCGCGCGGTGAATATCACCGCGTCGGCGGGAGGTCCGCGGCGCGCCCGGGAAGATTGCGGGACGCTGAGCGGGGGTACGCCCCCACTCACGCCGCGGAGCGGACCATTTATCGGCCGAGCGGTCGACGGGACGCCCATGAAAGTGAAATCGCGGCACCACCTCCGGAGCGACGACATCGCGGCGATCCGCGAGGCGGTCGCCGACCACCTCGGCGTCGACATCGACGGGGACACGTTCGAGTTCGTCGAGTTCGTGGACGCGAACTACGAACTCGTCCTGGTCGACGGCGAGCCGGCCGTCTTCTACGTCGACGACGACGAGCCGTTCCTCACCGTCCGGGGCGCGAACGACTACGAGCCGAAGACCGGGATCGTCACGGTCGACGCGGGCGCGATTTCGTTCGTCTCCGACGGCGCGGACGTCATGCGACCCGGCATCGTCGAGGCCGACTCGGAGATCCGCGAGGGCGACCTCGTCGTGATCGCCGAGGAGACGCACGAGAAGGTGCTCGCGGTCGGCCGCGCGATGGTCGACGGCGACGAGATGGTCGGGGACAGCGGGAAGGTCGTCGAGTCGATCCACCACGTCGGCGACGAGCTGTACGAGTTCTCGGCGTAGGCGCGGTTCGGTCGGCGGACCGAGCGGCGTCGCGTTCCCTCCCTTTTAATCGCCTCGCCCACGATTCCCCCGACTATGACCGCGATTCGGGTACTGAGCTACAACGTCCGCTACGCCAACCGCGGCGACCACCACGACGCCTGGCACGACCGCCGCGACGCAGTCGCGCGACTCGTCCGCTTCCACCGCCCGGACGTCGCCGCGTTTCAGGAGCCGCTTCCGGAGCAGCGGCGGGACCTCCGCGATCGGCTCCCGAGCTACGAGTTCGTCGGACGGGGGCGGTCGGCGAGCGGCGAGGGCGAGGGGTGTCCGATAGCGGTCCGGTCCGACCGCTGGGAAGTCGTCGCCGACGGCACATTCTGGCTCTCCGAGACGCCGAGCGGGCCGTCCACCGACTGGGGCGCCGCCCACCCGCGGATCGCGACGTGGGCGCGGGTCCGCGCCGTCGACGGGACCGCGGAACCGCTCGTCGTCAACACGCACTTCGACCACGTGAGCGCGGAGGCGCGGCGCGAGTCGGCGCGGCTGCTCCGCGAGCGACTCCCCGAGATGGGCGAGCGAGCCGCCGACGAACCCGGCGGATCGAGCCCGACCGTTCTCGTCGGCGACCTCAACTGCACGCCGGGGTCGGACCCGCATCGGATCCTCCTCGGCGACGACCCGAAGGCGGACTCCCGAGGCCATGAGACCCCGAGCGACGACCCGCCCGCGCTCCGCGACGCCGCCGCGGTCGCCGACCTCCGACACGGCCCGGAGACGAGCCTCACCGACTTCGCGCGGCTGATAGACGGTCGTCGGATCGACCACGCGCTCGTTTCGCCGGCGTTCGACGTCGCGGCGTTCGCCACGCTCGCCGACCGCGACGACCGCGGTCGGTACCCCTCGGACCACCTGCCGATTCTGACGCGGCTGTCGCTGTAGGGGGCGGAGAGCGCCTCTCGCGAGGGCTACTCGTCGCCGTCTCCGTCGCCGTCGGCGTCGCCCTCGTCCATCTCGTCGGCGTACTTCTCCAAGACCGTCTCGTAGCCGCGCTTCGCCGTCTCGTACGTCTCGCGGAGGTCGGCCACCGGCGTCTCGCTCGCGTCGACGCGGAGGTCGTTGTAGTACGGGTCGTCGACCGCCTCCTCGGTGTTACTGACGAGGAGCGCCGCGGACTGGACCTCTAAGTCCTCCCGCTTGTCGCCGCCGGCCGCGTGGCCCGCCGCGAGCGCGTCGATCAGCCGCTCCGCGAGCGGGGCGTCGCCGTGGGCGTCGGACTCATATGCGGCCGCGGTGTCGTCGACCACGTCCTCGCCCGTGAGGAGGTTGCCGGCGACGGTGTAGTTCTCCCCCTCGACGTGCCCGTACCAGTCGCGGCACTCGTCGCCGGAGAACGCGAAGGTCCCGTCGGCGTCGACGCCGTGGAGCTGACGCTCCGGTTTCCCCTCGTCGGCGTTCAACAGGGCCTCCAAGGCGTCGTCGACGGCGAGCCCGTCGCCGAGGTACTCGATCCCCTTCCGGCCGAGCTCGACGTTGACGAGCGACTGCGTCGCCACCGCGCCGTCCGCGGACGCGAACGGACACAGCGTGCCGACCCCCGGCAGTCGGGTGGTCACCGCCACGCCGTAGCGGACCTGGTCGTCGCCGTCGTCGTCGGTGTACCGCTCGCGAACGCAGATACTGAGCGTCACACCGGGCGTGAGGCGGCGACCGGCAAAAGACTGCGCACCGGGGGCGACGTTTCCGGTTCCCGGCCGAACCGGTACCAGGCCGAACCGGTACTAGGCCGAACCGGTACCAGACCGAACCGGTTCGGACGTCGGTCGGGCCGCAACCGGTCTCCGACGGCGGACTCGGTTCGACCTCCAGTCGCGACCGCTCTCAGCCTCCGATCGCCCACACCCCCGTTTTATGTCCGCTGCGTGCCGATTCCGGCCGCCTCACGGACGCGAAAACCGCAAGCCGCGGGCGGGTCCCCGGGCGCGTGTCACGTGTGAACCGCCGACACACTTATGAGTGTGAATCCCTCCCATACATATAGCCTCGGTTACGGGCGAAACGGTGACCCGCGGCGGGTCCCCCTCGACGACAGCGGCGTTCGCGGCTCGACGAGCCGTCGTTCCGGCACGGAGAGCCGCGCGTCCGCGCGGCGGATCCGGCCCGACGGCCGGGTCGCGACCGCCGGCCGAACCCGGACTCCCGGTCCGGCCGCGAGGTCCTCGCCCGTCCGAGAAACGTGATACAATGTCAGAACGACACACGCTCGAACGGCTCAGCGAGGAGTACCGGACGAACGTCCCGGACGACCTTCGGGAACCCCGCTCGTTCGACTGGTACCTCGACGCGCTGTACGAAGAGCCGCGCATCGCGCGGAACGCGCACCAGCGCGTCGCCGACATGTTCGACCACTACGGTACGCGGTACGACGAGGAACGCGGCGTGGTCGAGTACTCGCTCGCCGCCGACGACCCGCTCCACGACGGCGAGAACGTCTTCTACGGTCGCGAGGTCCACGAGGCGATCCACGAGTTCGTCAACAAGGTGAAGTCCGGTGCTCGGGGGCTCGGCCCCGAGAAGCGGATCAAGCTCCTCTTGGGCCCGGTCGGCTCCGGGAAGTCCCACTTCGACTACCTCACGCGCCGGTACTTCGAGGCGTACACCCACGAGGAGGCCGGCCGGATGTACACCTTCCAATGGGTCGACCTCTGCTCGGTGATCGACGACCAGGATCCGGGCGACGACACGGTGCGCTCGCCGATGAACCAAGACCCGCTCGTGCTCCTCCCGCGCCCGCAGCGCGAGGCGGTGATCGAGGACCTCAACGAGCGGCTCGACGCTCCGTACACCCTCCGGAACGACCAGCACCCGGATCCGGCATCGGAGTTCTACCTGAACGAGCTGCTCGCGCACTACGACGACGACCTCCAGCGCGTGCTCGACGAGCACGTCGAGGTCGTCCGGCTCGTCGCCGACGAGAACCGCCGGGAGTGCATCGAGACGTTCGAGCCGAAAGACAAGAAGAACCAGGACGAGACGGAGCTCACCGGCGACGTCAACTACGCGAAGCTGGCCGTCTACGGCGAGTCCGACCCGCGCGCGTTCGACTACGCCGGGGCGTTCTGTAACGCCAACCGCGGGCTGTTCTCCGGCGAGGAGCTGCTCAAGCTGCAGCGGGAGTTCCTCTACGACTTCCTGCACGCCTCCCAGGAGTCGACGATCAAGCCGAAGAACAACCCGCGGATCGACATCGACCAAGTGATCGTCGGCCGGACGAACATGCCGGAGTACCGCGAGAAGACGGGCGACGAGAAGATGGAGGCGTTCAACGACCGCACAAAGCGGATCGACTACCCCTACGTGCTGGAGTACGACAGCGAGGCGAAGATCTACGAGAAGATGCTCGCCAACGCCGACGTGCCGAACGTCCACGTCGAGCCGCACGCGCTGGAAATGGCCGGCCTCTTCGGCGTGCTCACCCGGTTAGAGGAGCCCACCGACGAGACGGTGAGCCTCCTCGACAAGGCGAAGGTGTACAACGGCGAGCTGGAGGACGAGGAGATCGACGGACGGAAGCTCCGCGAGGACGCCGCCGAGGAGGCCGACGTGAGCGAGGGGATGGACGGCGTCTCCGCCCGGTTCATCGGCGACGAGATCGCCGAGGCGATCATGGACGCCACCCACCGCGACCGCGGCTACCTCTCGCCGCTGTCCGTCTTCGACCACTTCGAGGCGAACCTCGGCGGCCACGGCTCCATCGCGGCCGAGGACCTCGACCGCTACGAGCGCCTCCTCGAGACCGTCCGCGAGGAGTACCGCGAGCGAGCCATCGAGGACGTCCGGCACGCGCTGGCGTACGACGTCGACGAGCTCCGCCGACAGGGCGAGAAGTACATGGACCACGTGATGGCGTACATCGACGACGCCACCGTCGACGACGAGCTCACCGGCCGGGAGACGGAGCCCGACGAGACGTTCATGCGGGCGGTCGAAGAGCAGCTCGACGTCCCCTCGGACCGGAAGGACGACTTCCGGCAGGAGGTGTCGAACTGGGTGTCCCGGCGGGCCCGCGAGGGGCGCGGCTTCGACCCGCAGGAGAACGACCGCCTCCGGCGCGCCCTGGAGCGCAAGCTATGGGAGGACAAGAAGCACAACATCAACTTCTCCGCGCTGGTCTCGGCGACCGACCTCGACGACGAGGAGCGCAGCGCCTGGGTCGACGCACTCGTCGACCGGGGCTACTCCGAGGACGGCGCGGCGGAAGTGTTAGAGTACGCGGGCGCCGCCGTCGCCCGCTCGGAGATCGAGGACGGCGGGGGATGAGATGAACGACCGCGACCGATCCGACGGCGAGGGGTTCGTCCGGGCGGCCGACGAGACCCTGCGAGGCGCGTACGACCCGCCGATGAGCCTCGACGAGTACGTCGACCGACTTTTGGAGAACCCCGTCGCCGCCGCCTCCGGGGCTCGCTACGTCCTCGCGGCGATCGAGTCCGAGGGCACCCGCGAGGTCCGCGAGCGCGGCGAGCGACTGGAGCGGTACCGCTTCTTCGACGACCCGTTCAACGACGGCGAGCACGCCGTCCTCGGCAACACCGCCGCGCTCAACGCGTTCGTCGACGACCTCCGGGCCGCCGCGGCGGGCCGCGGTAACGACGAGACCATCGTCTGGATCGACGGCCCCACCGCGACCGGGAAGTCGGAGTTCAAGCGCTGTCTCGTGAACGGGCTCCGAGAGTTCTCGAAGACGGAGGCCGGGCGCCGCTACACCGTGGAGTGGAACATCACCGGCGCGGGGAGCGGAATCGGCGGCGGGAGCGGGCTCTCGTACGGCGACGGCGGCGACACCGCCGCGTGGTACCGCAGCCCGGTGCAGGCGCACCCGCTCTCCGTGTTCCCGGAGGACGTCCGCGAGTCGATCGCCGAGGCCGTCGACGAGGACGCCTACCCGATCGCGGCCGACGTCGACCTCGACCCGTTCAGCCGCGAGGCGTACGACCACCTGGAGTCGGCGTACCGCGACGAGGGGCGCCGGGACCTGTTCTCGGCGATCACCGACCGCGACCACCTCCGCGTGACGAGCTACGTCGTCGACGTCGGCGAGGGGATCGGGGTGCTCCACGCCGAGGACGACGGGACGCCGAAAGAGCGGCTCGTCGGCTCGTGGATGGGCGGCATGCTCCGCGAACTCGACTCGCGCGGGCGCAAGAACCCGCAGGCGTTCAGCTACGACGGCGTGCTCTCGCAGGGGAACGGCGTCGCCACGGTCGTCGAGGACGCCAGCCAGCACGCCGACCTGCTCCGGCGGCTGCTCAACGTCCCCGACGAGCGTCGCGTGAAACTCGACAAGGGGATCGGGATGGACCTGGACACCCAGCTTATCGTCATCTCGAACCCGGACCTCGACGCCGAACTCGACCGCCACGCCGACCGCGAGGGCGCCGACCCCCTGAAGGCGTTGAAGCGTCGGCTCACCCGCCACGAGTTCCGCTACCTGACGAACCGGCGGCTGGAGGCGGAGCTGCTGCGCCGCGAGGTCGGGGGAGTGCGAGGCGTGCCGACCGTCGACGGAGTAGAGGAGTCGGAACGGGACGCACGCGGCGATCCCGCTCGCGATCCGGCGGACGAACCCGGGGCCGCGGCGCTGACGATCGACGTCCGCGACGACGACGGGACCGTCACCGAGCGCGAGCTCGCCCCCCACGCGGTCGGGGCGGCGGCGCTGTACGCGGTCGCCACCCGCCTCGATACGGAGGACCTCCCGCCCGACTTCGGACTGATCGAAAAGGCGGAGCTGTACGAGACCGGAGACATCCGACGGGAGGCGGGCGACGGCGACGGCGAACGGCTGACGATCGACGACGTCGACTTCGGCGGGGGCGACGGCCGAAACGGGATCCCGGTGACGTACACCCGCGACATCGTCGCCGACCTGCTGGGGGCGGACGCCGACCGAAGCCACCCGGAGCTGCCGGTCGAGCGCGTCGTCACGCCGACGGACGTGCTCGACGCGATGGCCGACGGGCTCTCGGCGGCGCCGCTGTTCTCCCGGTCGGAGGTCGCGGAGTTCGAGAGCCGGAAGACGCCGGTCGTCGAGCGTGTCCGCGAGCACCAGCGCGGGGACGTGATCGACGCCGCGCTGGCGGAGGCGACCGTCTCGGAGGAGACTGTCGCGGAGTACGTGGAGCACGTGTACGCCTGGGACGCCGACGAGCCGGTGGAGACGGAGCGGGGTCCCGAGGAGCCCGACGCCCTCGCGATGAAGGTGTTCGAGACGGAGACGCTCGGGCGGTTCGACGAGGACGACTACTACGGCACCGACCCGACCCGGGATGTCGCCGAGTTCCGCAGGCAGCGCGTGATCCGGGCGCTCACCCGCTACGCGTGGCGGAACCGCGGCGACGAGTTCAGCGTCGACGACGTCGAGCTCGGCGAGATCCCCGAGCTGCGGGAGGTGCTGGACGCGAACGACCTGGCCGACGTGAAGCGGCGCTTCCCGGAGCTCGACCCGGCCGAGTGGGCCGATCCGCCGGCCGACACCGAGACGGAGCGCGTGAAGGCGGCGACGATCGAGCGGCTCGTCGACTGCGGGTACAGCCCCGCGTCGGCCGAGCTGACCAGCCGGGCGGTGATGCGCGACGCGCGCGACGAGTGGGCCGACCTCGCCGCGGACGGCGGGGACGATGCGAACCGCCGGAGCGGCCGCGACCGCGGCGACGGGAACGGAGGTGGTGCCACGTGGGACTGACCGACGACCGCGAGCGCTTCCGCGAGGTCGGCGAACAGCGCCGCGAGGACCTCGCGCAGTTCATCAGCCACGGCAACCTCGGGCGCTCCGGGCCCGACCGGGTCAAGATCCCGGTGAAGATCGTCGACCTCCCGGAGTTCGAGTACGACAGGCGGGAGGCCGGCGGCGTCGGGCAGGGCGGAGACGGCCAGCCGCAGCCCGGCCAGCCGGTCGACCCCGACCCGGACGACGGCGACGAGGAGGGCGACCCCGGTGAGGAGGGCGGCGAGCACGAGTACTACGAGATGGACCCCGAGGAGTTCGCGCGCGAGCTCGACGAGGAGCTCGGGCTCGACCTCGAGCCGAAGGGGAAGCGCGTCGTCGAGGAGGTGGAGGGCGACTTCACCGATACCGCGCGCGCCGGCCCGCGCGGCACCCTCGACGTCGACGAGTTCTTCAAGCGCGGGTTGAAGCGCCACCTCGCGACCGACTTCGACGAGGAGTACGTCCGCGAGGGGCTCCGCGTCGCCGGCGCCGACGTGGACGACGCCTTCGCCTGGGCGCGCGACAAGGGGATCCCCGTGTCGCGGGCGTGGATCGCCGACGCCGCGGCGACCCTCGCCGAGGAGCGCGGCGAGCCCGTGACGGCGCTCGACCGCTGGGAGAGCTTCGACGCGCTCGACGACGAGATCGATCGCGAACCCGTGGGCCACCGGATCCGTCGGGATGGGCTCGACAGCGTCCCCTTCCGCCGGGAAGACGAGCGGTTCCGGCACCCGGAGGTGGTCGAGAAGCGCGAGCGCAACGTCGTCGTCGTCAACGTTCGGGACGCCTCCGGCTCGATGCGCGAGACGAAACGCGAGCTGGTCGAGCGCGTGTTCACCCCGATGGACTGGTACCTGACGGGGAAGTACGACGCCGCGGAGTTCCGGTACGTGGTCCACGACGCGGAGGCCTGGGAGGTCGACCGCGATGAGTTCTTCGGGATCCAGTCCGGCGGCGGCACCCGGATCTCCAGCGCCTACGAGCTCGTCGCGGAGATCTTAAAGGAGTACCCGTACAGCGAGTGGAACCGCTACGTCTTCGCGGCCGGCGACTCGGAGAACTCCGGCAGCGACACGACCGACTCGGTGATCCCGCTGATGGAGTCGATCGACGCCAACCTCCACGCGTACGTGGAGACTCAGCCCGGCGGCGCCGCGCCGAACGCGCGCCACGCCGACGAGGTGGAGAGCGCCCTCGGCGACACCGACAACGTCGCGGTCGCTCGCGTGTCGGAACCGGCCGACGTCACCGACGCCATCTACGAGATCCTCAGCACCGAGTCGTCTGACGACGCGACGGGCGACCGCGGCGCGACCGCCGGCCGAGGGGGTGAGCGCCGATGAGAGACGAGCGCGTCGAGGCGAAACGGGAGGCGGCGTCCCTCGACGAGCCCGCCGCGGAGGCCCGCGAGCTCGCGGAGCGCCTCGGGTTGGAGCCGTACCCGGTCCGGTACTGGGTGGTCGGCCACGACGAGATGAACGAGCTGATCGCCTACGGCGGCTTCCAGCGGCGCTACCCGCACTGGCGCTGGGGGATGAACTACGAGCGACAGCGCAAGAAGGACCGCCACGGGCTCGGGAAGGCGTTCGAGATCGTCAACAACGACGACCCGAGCCACGCGTTCCTCCAGGAGTCGAACTCGATCGCCGACCAGAAGGCCGTCATCACGCACGTCGAGGCCCACGCCGACTTCTTCGCGAACAACGGCTGGTTCGGGCTGTACGCCGACCGCGGCGAGGGCGGGCCGAACGCCGCGGCGCGGCTGGAGCGCAACGCGGACCGGATCGCCGCGATCGCCGACCGGCCAGACGTCGACCGCGACGAGGTCGAGCGCCTCGTCGACGCCGTGAGCGCGCTCGAGGACACGATCGACCAGCACAGCCCGGTCGACGCCGCCCGGTCGGTCGAGGACCCGGGAGTCGCCGAGGACGTGAACGACCCCGACGACGACCCGCTCGCGGCGGTCGAAGAGCAGATCGCGGAGCTGGACCTCTCCGAGGAGGTGCGCCGCGACGTGTTCGACGACGAGTGGCTTGAGACACACGGCGAGGGCGTCGAGCCGGAGGAGCCGCGCCCGGACGTGCTCGCGTTCCTGCGCGACTACGGGAAGCGGTACGACTCCGAGAGCGGGAAGGCGGTCGACCGCGATCCGTGGGAGACGACCGTCATCGACGCGATCCGCGAAGAGGCGTACTACTTCGCGGGACAGAAGTCGACGAAGGTGATGAACGAGGGATGGGCGACCTACTGGGAGTCCGTCATGATGGGCGGCGAGGGGTTCGCCGGCCCCGACGAGTTCCTCACCTACGCGGACCACATGGCGCGGGTGCTCGGCTCGCCCGGACTCAACCCCTACAAGCTCGGCTTCGAGCTGTGGACCCACGTCGAGCTGCGGACCGCTCGTCGCGACGTGATCGACAGACTGCTCCGGGTCGAGGGGGTGACGCCGGAGAACTTCCACTCGCGGATCGACCTCGACGAGGTCGCCGAGGCGCTCGAACCCCACCCCGCGATCGCCGGCGCCGGACCCGCGACGCTCGACGAACTGGCCGACCTCGCCGCCGACGGCGACCCGCGGGTCGACGCCGAGGCGGTCGACCGGGCGATCTCCGCCCGGACCGACGACGGCGAGGTCGGTCCCGGAACCGGCCCGGACATCGAGCGGTACCCGTGGAAGCTCCTCACTCGCGAGGGGCTCGCCGAGCGACACTACGTCCTCTCGCGGCCGGAGCACCGCGGCGCGCTGCGCAACGTCTCGCGGGAGACGCTGGCGGAGCGCGCCCGGTACATGTTCGAGGTCGACCGGTACGCGACCGTCGACGAGGCGCTCGCCGACGTCGACCGGACCGCCGGCTGGGACCGGATGCTGGAGGTGCGGGAGAGCCACAACGACGTGACGTTCATCGACGCGTTCCTCACCGACGAGTTCGTCCGCGAGGGGAACTACTTCACGTACGAGTACAGCCGGGCGGCCGAGGAGCACCGCGTCGCCAGCGTCGACGCGGACGACGTCCGCCGGAAGCTCCTCTTGCAGTTCACGAACTTCGGGAAGCCGACGGTCGTCGTACTCGACGGTAACTTCCGGAACCGGGGCGAGCTCCTGCTCGGCCACCGGTTCAACGGGGTCGCGCTCGACGAGGAGTCCGCGAAAGAGACGTTGAAGCGCGTCTTCGAACTGTGGGGTCGCCCGGTGAACCTCGCGACGATCCGCGTCGAGTACTCCGACGAGGCGATACGCCGGGCGAAGCGCCGGGGCACCGAGCCGGAGGGCGAGGAGATCGGCGTGCGCTTCCAGTACGACGGCGGCGAGGTGACCGAACACGACCTCGACCCGGAGATCCGCGAGCGAATCGAAGCCGGTGAGGTCGACTACGACACCAAGCCGGACGACTGGCTGGCGTGAGGGGCGGCGCGTCCCGCGACGCGACGCGCTCGGCCGCACGACAGCGGCGATCCCGGCCTCACGACAGCGACGAGACCAGCGCGGCGACGGCGTCCGTCTCGTCCTCGTTGATCCCGTGGCCCATCCCCTCGTAGATCCGTTCGTCGACGTCGGCGCCGAGCGCCTCCAACACCGCGGTCGTCTCGTGGACGCGCGCCTCCGGGATGTGCGGGTCGACGTCGCTGCAACCGAGGAACGCCGGGGTCCCGCCGAGCGACTCGGCGGCGTCCCCGTCGACCGCGGCCGCGGCGTGTGAGACGTAGTCGTCGACGTCGACCGACTCGCCGATCAGCCCGCCGCTCAGCACCGCGAGCCCGCCGTACCGGGTCGGGTTCCGCGCGACGAACTCGCTCGCGAGGCAGGCGCCCTGCGAGAACCCGGCGACGAGGACGCGCTCGGGCGAGACTCCCGCGTCCGTCGCCGTCTCGACCGCGCGGCCGACGGCGCGGAGCCCGGAGCTCCGACCGGGCTCGTTGTCCGCGACGGGCGCGAGGAAGGAGTTCGGGTACCAGGTGTTGGAGGCGGCCTGGGGGGCGAGTAGTGAGAGGCCGGTGGTCTCTCTGACAGCCGGCGGTTTCGCCGCCGGCGACAGCGCGCCGTCGCCGGCGACCTCCTCGCCGAAGCCGACGATGCTCCGCGCGGTCGCGCCGCGACCGTGAACGAGGACGACGGCGGCGTCGGCCTCACTGACCGGCGTCCCGGTCGCCACCAGCTCCTCGTCGCCGTGCGGGTCGTCGCCGGCGTACGGCGTCCGACCGCTCATACGCCGACGCCCGCGTCCGCGTCGGGCAGGTCGTGCTTCTTCACCGGCAGGCCGAGCTCCTCCAAGGCGCCCTTCATGTGGCGGTCCTGTGCGAAGTCGGCGCCGTCCTCCTCGCGGAGACGCTGAGCGGTCGCGAGCACCTCGCCCTTGCGGTCGTCGGGGATCTCGTACTTGTCGGCGGAGAGCTCGATGACCAGTCCGTTGTTGTCTTGGGTGTAAATGGAGTGGAAAATCCCGCGGTCGAACACGTTGTACCCCTTGCCGGCCTCCGCTAGCGCCGCCATGATATCCTCGTACTCGTCGGGCTCGACGCTGAAACAGAGGTGGTGGACCGCGCCCGTACCGGCGCGCTGACCGCGGGCCGAGGGGCGGTCGTCGCTCACGAAGAACGTCAGGATGCGGCCGTCCCCGGTGTCGAAGAACAGGTGCGTCTGCGACGGGTCGTCGAGGTTCGGCTGGCGGAGGACGAGGGGCATCCCGAGCAGGTCGCGGTAGAACGCGATCGTGTCGGCCTCGTTGCTTCCCCAGACCGTGATGTGGTCGGTGCCGCTGGTGTGGAACGGTGCGTCCGGAAGCTCCGTCGTGACCGGAGCCGCGCTTTCGTCGCTCATACCGGTCGTAGGCGACGAACACGTATAAAAAGGAAAGGGACCCCCGGGTGATCGACTGACATCAGTGTTATCGCGGTACGACGCCGGAGTCCGCGAGGTCGGCGATCGCCGGCGACCTCCACGACGAGGCGAGTCAGGAACGCCGCCAGACCGGCGGTGCGACGCCGAGCGCCCTGACGACGGACGGGTAGCCGACCGCGACGGCGACCACAAGTACCACCGAGGGCAGGAGTCCGATCGGACCGACGACTCGCTCGACGAGCGACAGCGCGGCGATCATCAGCAGGAACATCGCGGCCCAGTGCGGAGCAAGCTGTCGCACCTTCCCTCGGGTGGAACTCATATCCCGCATAACGAGCGCGGGACGGATACCGTGTCGGTCGCGGTCTCGCTCCGCGGGAGACGCGAAGCGACCGGCGTCCCCGAGGCGAGAGACGAGAGACGAGAACGAAACGAAGCGCGGAGCCGAAGTTACGCGCGGTCGGATCAGTACCGCGAGGGGATGAACGCCGCGCCGAGCAGGAGCAGCGAGGAGAGGAACGCGAGGACGAGCACGCGCGTCAGTCCGCTGCTGTACTGCTGGAACTGGTCGATCTGAGCGACCTGCGCCTCGTACCCCTCGATGTCGCTCGACAGCTGCAGCGTCGAGGCGTCGGCGAAGTGCGCGACGAACTCCGTCTCGCCGATCGTGACCCGCGAGTGCTGCTCGATCTCGATGCTCTCGGTCTCCGTCGCCTCCCAGGCGAGCACCGCTTGATCCGCCGTGACGTTGTCGACGGTCACGCTCTGGTCGCCGTACTCGAGGGAGTCGCCCGCGGCGTACGCCCGCTCCTCGGGGGCCGGGAAGTACTCTCCGGCCGGGACGAGCGTCGACTCGCCGTCCTCGGTGACGACGACGTACTCGCCGTCGTCACGCTGGACCGTCTCGTTGTCGGCCTGCGGATCGTTTTCGAGGATGGCCTGCCGGTCGGGAACCTCCACGAGCGTGAAGCTGTTGGGGTCGTCCCCCGTGATCTCCACGCGCCACTCCCGGTCGTCGAGTTGAACCGTCGACTCGTTCGCCCAGGTCTCGGACTGGTCCGCCGTGACGTTGCGCTCGAGCGTCGCCACGATCGAGGTCTCAGCGCCGCCCCCGCCACCGTGACCACCGCCGCCGCCCGACTCGACCTCGGTGATCTCGGCGACGGTCCACTCCTCGCCGTCCACTTCGATCCGATCATTCTGCGAGACCTCGAAATCGGGGTTGTCGAAGCCGATCTCGGGGCTATCGGCCGTCGCAGTGAGGACTCCCGCTCCCCCCGCGATCAGCACGAAGAGCGCGACGTACACGGCCACAGCGCGTCGTTGCATGGTTTCAGCATAGGTCACCCGGTGTA
Source organism: Halorubrum sp. Ea8 (assembly GCF_002252925.1). Classification (NCBI taxonomy): domain Archaea; kingdom Methanobacteriati; phylum Methanobacteriota; class Halobacteria; order Halobacteriales; family Haloferacaceae; genus Halorubrum; species Halorubrum sp. Ea8. Next base: position 1,334 of record NZ_NHPF01000062.1, on the reverse strand, counting down.
TAACGGTTACTAAGCCGAGCCATCGGAACGGTCGAACCGCGCCACCGCTCCGCCCCGACGTTACCGGCGGACGACGAGCACGGACAGGTCCGAGAACGGCGTGTCCGACCGGTCGGTACCCCCGGCGTGGCGTGCGAGCTCGCCGACGGTCGTCCGGGTAATCGCCTCGTCGTCGCGGGTGAGCCGCTCGCAGACGAGCGCGCCGTCGGATCGGTCACATCCGTTGTCGAGTAGATCGCGAGCGATGTCACCGGGCATCCAGTCGAACGGACGAGGGAGCACGAGCAGATGTCGATCGCCGGCGTCTCGGCGAAGCCGAGCGAGGTCGTCGTCGAGGCCGCCGCTCTTGTGGAGCGTGACGAACGTCGCGTCCTCCACCGGCGTCCGGGCCCGACTCGCCGCGACCTGAAGCGAGGAGATCCCCGGAACGACGCGGAGACCGACGGAGTCGTCCGCCGCCTCGTCGAGGGCGCGCTCGACCTTGCCGACGAACTGGTACCCCGAGTGGTTCGGATCGCCCATCAGCACCGCCACTCCCCGCTCCCCGCCGGCCACCCGCTCGGCGAACGCCTCCAGTGCGGCCGCCTCGTCGGCGTAACCGCACGTCAACCAGTCGGCGTCGGTACGACCGCGAACGAGGTCGACGACGGTCTCGAAGCCGACGGCGACGTCGGCCTCCCGGAGCGCCCGCTCGGCCCGTGGAACGAGATACTCCGGGCTCCCGGGGCCGATGCCGACGGCACGGACCACGCGTCCACCGGTCTCGGACGGGGGTTCCGGTGTTGACGCCGCGTAGTCCGCCGGATCCGGCCCGGCGTCGAGATCGTACGACGCGTCGTCGCTCACGGTACACCTCGTTCGATCGCCGCGCCTCCGCGTCCGGTACCCCTCCCGGTAGTCCGCGTACACGCGCGTTTCCCCGAGCCGTCGACGCGTCTGAGACGTGTCGGAGCGTCCACGTCGGCCCGGAGGTCACCGATCCGCCTATACGTTCGGATCGGGAGCCGGCGTCACTCCGCTTTGGCGACCGCGCTTCGGCTCGCCGTGAGACACACCGCGGACGACGCTCGACGAGGCCGCCCGCACCCACCGCTCAACGGAAAAATGAGAGCCAAGGGCCGGATTTGAACCGGCGTTGGGCGGCTCTGCAGGCCGCTGCGTCTGACCAGACTCTGCCACCTTGGCGCTAATCGGAAGTACCGCTGTCGAGCGTTTAAGCCTAGCGGTCGCACCGCGGTTGCCGGGGTCGTACCACGGTCAACTCTGTCGGCCGCTCGCGCTACGCGTCTCCAAAAAAAATCGTGTGGGGCAATTGCCCCTATGAATGGGCAGGC
>NZ_NHPF01000131.1:0-42984 GCF_002252925.1 Halorubrum sp. Ea8 | reverse complement strand
CTGCGGATTCAACAGAGCAGATCAGTCACATCCCGAACGACTTCTTCGGACCATTCTGGGTGGCAAGCGGCAGTGATCCACTCGTGGCCACTTTCCGACTGACTGCACAGACCGCGACGGGATTCCTCCTCGGATTGCTTTACATGAAGTCACGGACGCTCGCCGCACCGATACTCGGGCACTATCTCTCGAACAATCTCGCGACCGTAATCAGTACCATCCTGCAGTAACCGGACGAGCGATCCGTGTATCACTGTTCACTCGCCTTCCTTGTATCGGGTATGGAGGTGCCGGTGAGCGGGCGCCACGATCGCTTCTCGTCGCTCAACGAGCGACGATGTCGGCGAGCGTAACTCGCGACCGTCCGGCGAGGTCGGTACCTCCGGTCCCGATCGCGAGAACGACCGCAAACGCGACCACGACGAGGGCGTAGGAACCGTAGCCGGAGAGAGTTGTTACCGCATCAACACCGCCGGTCGGGAAGTACGCCCCGATGGGGTTGATCCCGCCGTGAAACAGCATTGGTATCAGGACGCTCCCGCCGCTGCCGTTGTACAGCCACGTGGACACGACCGACAGCCCGACCACTGCGAGCAGATATGGGAGAAACGGAAGGTCTCCCTGGGGCGTGTTTGGCAGCACGAACAGGGGGAGATGCCAGCCTGCCCAGATCACTCCCACGAGGAGACTCGACGAGAACGCGGACAGCTGATCTTGTGCCGCGGGGAGCGCGAATCCGCGCCAGCCCAACTCCTCTTGCCCGCCACCGATGAAAAAGACGATGAGGAGATTGATTGGGTAGACCCAGAACGGGGGGAGCGAGTCCAACCCTATCGTCTCCCCGAACAGCGTGGCGTGAACGAGTCCACCACCACCGACCAAGAGCAGCGGCACGAAGAGCGCGTATCCGTACCAGCGCAACGGCAGCCGAACCGTCACGTTCGACGTGAACCACTTGCGAACGCTCCAGTCCGAAAGCCAGAGCACGCCGAGCGCACCGACGAGCGGGCCGAACCCGCCGAGTCTACCCAGTATTGCGTCGAACGATTGCGGAAACACTCCCGAAGCCATTACGGTCCAGATCCCCCACGAGAAGAGGTAGGTGAGTAGCGTGAAGGAGATGAACACCCACCAGTTGTCGTGAAGTCTGCCAGGTTTTAGGCCCTGACGCTCTTGATTCTCAGCACCCATTCGTACCACTTCCCGTCGTGAGATTCTCGTTCAGATGTGATGAAGATATATCCACGTCCTCGGGTCTGAGAAACACGAATTGGCTATATAACCCCTCTCAGCCAACACTAACTATGAGCTCTGATTCACACGATCCAGCTGTGAATCCGGAAGATAGCCCCGGCTCAGCGGTGGCTACCCGGGTTTCGGAGACACATTCGCTGCAGGTCGACAGACGAAAGGTGAGCACGTTTCTCGCGCTCGCGTTCGGCATCTCTTGGACGAGTGCGGCTGTGCTCTATCTCGCAGCGGTTGACCTCGGAACGCTCGGCGGGATCGCGCTGGTGACGCTCACGTTCATGTGGGCGCCCGCGATCGCCGCGATCGTGGTCCAGTGGCGGTCCGGCGAGTCGATTCGGACGGGATGTGGACTACGACTCGGACGACTTCGGTGGGTTGGAGTCGCGTGGGTGACACCGATCGCGCTCATCGCTGGAATGGTCGGGATCGGGGTACTCTTACCGGACGTCTCGTTTACCACCGACTACGGTGCATACCTCCTCGATCTGGGCCTCACACAGCAACAGGCTGACGCCGCCGTCGCCCAGCTGACGGCGACGCCGCTCCCACCGGTCCTGTTGCTCGTCCTTCAGGGACTAATCGCGGGGCTCACGATTAACGCGCTCGCCGCCCTCGGGGAGGAACTCGGCTGGCGTGGCCTCCTCCTCGATGAGTTGTCACCGCTCGGATTCTGGAAGGTTTCGGGCATAACGGGTGTGATTTGGGGGGTCTGGCACGCACCGATCATCCTCCAGGGACACAACTTCCCCGACGCACCGGTCGCAGGCGTCTTTATCATGACTGGTGCAATGGTCGCGATGACGCCGGTGTACACGTACCTGACCGTCCGGGCTGAATCCGTACTGGCCGCAACGTTCTTTCACGGCGCGTTCAACGGACTGGGCGCGCTGTCGCTCGTGTATCTCACTGGCGCAGGGAATCTCCTTATCGGCCCGGTCGGCGTGGTCGGCATCGCTGCCGCGTTTCTCCTGACTCTCGTTTGTGTCGTCCACGACCGATTCGTCGCTGCGAACGAGATCACGACCGGGGAACCGCTGTCGCCATGGGGATGAGATATGCTCTGTTCCCGCAACCCGATCTCCGAACGGAAGTACGATACAGGCACACCGCCCGCGATGAGACAATAGCCCATGTCTACTGAACAACGAGACAATGAACCGGCCCCATCGACCGAATCTATCGATGACTCGTTCAGCGGACAGCAACTTCGTCGTGGATTCGTCTTGATCGTCGCGTTCATCGGTATGCGGGCGATTCTGTGGGGACCGTTCTGGTCACAACCGACCCTCAACGAACCGATCCAATTCGGGGCATTAATTCTCGTCTCGGTCCTCGTCGGGTCAGTCGGACTCGTATATCTGGGGTTCACACGATGGGTCGGTGTCGATATCGTCGCGTGGTGGATTGACCGCGATCACGTCCGCAGAGATCTCCTCTGGGGTATCGTCGGATTCATTCTCGCTCTCCTCGTGATGTTAGGGCTCACACTGGGCCTTCAGTCGACGTTCGGACCGCCTCAGGACGCTCCGGTTGCAGAAGCTCCATCGCTGGTCGGGACACTGCTCCTGTACGCCTTCGGCTTCGCGGTCGCTGCCTTTCAGGAAGAGACACTCTTCCGGGGGTTCCTTCAGACGACCATCGGGCATCGTTTTGGAGAGTGGCCGGCGGTTGTCGTCCAAGCCGGTGTGTTTTCCATCGCACACGTGGGGTACTACCCGCTTACTGCGTGGTACCTGTTCCTGACCGCGTTTGCCGGCGGCCTCGTGTACGGCTGGCTTCGGAAGCGACGCGGCCGGCTCTTGGTTCCGGGCATCGCACATGGCCTGATCGGGTGAGGGTCACATCTCCCACATTGATCTCCCGGGGCCTTGGCTCGGCGAGATCTCGACAGACATAACGGGCGGCCCCCGGTTTCTTCCGGTACGCGAGATTGTCTATCAGCAGTCGGTCAGCTGCCGCCTGTCGCTCGCTGCTTGCAGCCGCTCTAGTGTTCTTGTCTTGTACCACCTCAGCCCGACCGGGACGTACAATACACTCGAATGAAACCACGAATATGTTCTGTGTAGGCCGAGGGGGCCTGCAGATTACACAGGTGGCCGGCGTCAGCGATCACCCCAGATACTACATTCGACAGTTCAGCCGCGAACTGTTTCGCGTTCGGGACATTGAGCGTATCCTCTTCACCGTTCACGAGCAGAACAGGCCCGTCATACTGCTGGAGTCTGGTCTGAACGTCACAGTCATTTAGTACTCTTCCCGCTTCCCCCGTTTCTTGGGCATTCCCATCGATGTGACCGTCTCTCCACCGCGACGGAAACCGTGATCGATGCTCTGGTGGCCGATTGGTCGGAGTCGTCTTCAGCGACCTGCCTGCGCTCATTACAAGCCTAAGATTGTAACTCCACTTTCGCCAACAGTACTGAGTGGTGGCGCTACGAGCAGTCCGAATCCTCGCCATGATGCCGCATACAGTTGGTACTCCTGACATATGTCTATGTCACGCCATTTTGCATGGCCTTGTATGAGGTTCGGCAGGCGACCGCAATGAGGTGCTCTCCCGCAAACTCGTCAGAGACAACCCACGAGAACTGGCCCTAGGTCGTCGGCGTCCTCGAATTGACTGTGTTCAACGTCGGCCATCGCCCGGAAGAAGAGGTCACCTCCATGATTGGATCTGAAGGGGAACTCCAGCGCCTCTGACTCACATTATATTTTTAAGCAATTAAGTTGACATTAATCGTATGTGTATATCATTCGGAACAGCGGAGCGCCGGTGCATCGTGGTCCTCCTCGTCGTGATGCTGCTCCTATCGACAGCAACGAGTGTCGTGGCAGCCTAGTCCGTTCAGGGGGCCTCCGGAACCATTGTCATCAAGGAGGGCGAGACAGTCTCCAGCGTCGACGCACTCGCGGGGACGATCGTGATACGAGGGACTGTAGTAGTGCACGGGCTCGGTCTCGGGGTGGGCGAACCCATTAGCCTCGAACAGCGTCTTAGTTTCGATCGTCGGGTCGGCCTCGTACAGCGGCCACGGCTCGTGGTCGATGGCTGCGTACCGCAGCGAGCCGTCTTGTGCCTCTGTGTAGTATCGGTAGCGCTCGGTGAGGAACTCTTCGAGCGAGTCTGACTGTACGTCGAGTTCCGGACTGGATGGACCATATGTCGCGGCGAAGTGAACGGGGCGAGCGCCGGGGTGAAATCGCCTGCTCTGGAACCGGATATCGCCATCAGCTTCAGTGAGCGAACAGCGGGCGTAGTACGTGAGGTGATGGAATAGGCGGGCGCCGACGACGCTGAGGATACCCTGGGCGTCGAGGCTGAAGAAGTACACTCCGCTGTGGCCGTCGTGGGACACGTATGTCCGGAGGTTGAGTTCCGGGAGTGGGAGCCCCCAGCCTTCGGGGGCCCACGTCGGGCGGACGTCGACGTTCGTGAATGGCACGACGGAGAGCCACGCGTCGCCGTCGCACGTATCGATCGTAAGCGTCGACGGGAGGTGCGGGTTGAGGAGGTCGGAGTCGACGGGCCAGTTCGCGAACAGAACGTGTCGCCAGCCAATGTGGAATGTGGTTACCATCGATTGGCCACCTCGGTTCGGATACTCGGATCGTGGAGTGCTGAGTGCATGGTTACGTTCCTCCCGGGATGGTGACAGGCTCGAACCGCTGGAGGCCGAAGTACGTGTTGAGGACGGCGCCGAACCCGACGACAGCGACGGCCAGTTGTGCGACCCCGCCGAGGTACGGCACGACCCCGAGGAGCTCGAGGACGAGCAGGAACGCGGCGATCCCGGCGAGCGTCGCGACGCCATCGCGCTCGATCGGGAGGCGCGTCCCGATGAGGTACCCGAACACTGCTTGGCCGTAGAGGATGATGAGGAACTCGGCGAACAGCCCGACGATTGCAAGCGGGAGTAGGATGAGGGTAAATGCCATGTAGACGAAGAGGACGAGGAGGGTCGTTGCACCGAGGCTGCCGACGACGCCGCTGACGAGCGCGTGTTCGGTGATGGCTGCGCCGACGTTCTCGAAGAGGAGTGGATGCCGCTTGACGAGCCACCACCCGAACGCACCGAGGACGAGGAACTGCAGGAGGAAGGCTCCGACCCGCTGTGCGGGCGAACTCGACGGGGTAGGTGCCTCGAATCGCGAGAGCTGCCCGACCGACGCGTCCGAACTGACCGCAGCGGATCCCGAATAGGTCTGGAGGGTTCCGGTCACGGTCGCGCCGTCATCTATTGAGAGATTCCCGTCGAGGAGCGTCATATCCCCGTCGACAGTGCCGTCGATGGCTGCGGTCCCACCGATAATATAGATGTCGCCGTCGACAGTCACGTTTTCAGGGACTGTGGTGGTCCCGCCGGCGACGACGTGGACATCCGCAAGGGAGTCGACACCGTTGTCGCCCTGGAACGTCACGGACATCTCCTGGACGTCTCCCCCACCGATGGAGATCATGAGGAGGACGACGATGAGCAGCGGGATGGCTTCTGTTGGACTCATACATTCACACCTCCGTGCTCGCGAGCGAGTTCGACCATCCGTCTGGCGTACAGGCCGACCGCGAGCCCGAACAAGAGGAGCAAGGAGAGCGCCTGCACCACGTTCAGGTGCGAGAGCAGTCTGAGATCGACTGCCTGGAAGTACAGCGCGAGCGCGGTACTCGAGAACGTAGCGAGCCACCCGGCGACGCCGATCCCGATCGCAGAGTGGGTACCGATCGTATCTGGCGTCGAAAGGTCGGGCCAGAGCGCGAAGTTCAGCGTCGTGTAGAAGCTCACGGCGATCGCGTACAGGGCGGGATTCAGGGGAGAGGCTCCGCCGCCGGCGAGCGTGGGGAACACCTCGGCGATTCGCAGGTCGGACGTGTACATGACGTGCGTGAGGGCGAACAGCGCGAACGTCCAGAGGAAGACGCGCGAAAGCGAGTAGTTCGCGTAGATGACGCCGGCCATCACGGCGCCGACGACGTGTGCGACGGCGATGAACAGCCGCGTCGAGAGGTCGGGCGACTGCCAGGAACTCAGCAAGAGCGACGGCGTGTCGATGATCCGGAGGAACCCGAGGCTGTCGATGAAGAAGACGCCGAACATCAAGACGACCGGGACGACGAAGGCCAGACTCCGCGCCCGAACCATGGTTCCGTGACAGAACCGACCGGTGCCGTATCTCTCCTGTTGTTCGCCGAGGATGTCGAGAATTGCATCGAGACGGTCGAAGCTGGCGAACGACAGGACGCCCAGGACAAGAATGCCCGGCGCCATCGCAGCAACCATCAGTTGGCTGAAGACATCGACTGACCAGGAGAGCGGAATCGCATTCGCGAAAAAGTACGCGATCGCCGTGATCGCCGCGGCGACGTACCCGCGGTCCGGCACAGGAACGAGGTCGATCGCAAGCGAGAACGAGACCGGAAACCCGACCCCGAGCCCGAGCGACGCGAGGACGATCCACGCGCCAAACGCGGGAACGGTCCGAACCATCGGTGCGACAAGCGTGAGCGCGAACTGGAGGCAGACGACACCGAACAGGAGTTGGAGCTTCGTTCGGAGATCCGTGCTCCAGCCGCGGCGGTCCATCGTCACGCCGGTCACGGCCGCGACGGCGAGCGTCACGAGCGCCAGCGCCGCCATCCACATCGAGACGGCAGTCTCGGACATCCCGACGAGGCGTGTCCCGAGATCGATGAGTCCCAGCTGAACGAAGGTGATGTTGTAGTAGTAGCCGGCGACCATCAACGCGACGAACAGCACGTACCCGGACACCGTCGTCCACCGCCTTTTCCGGACGTACGTCACGAATTCCATTCGAACTTCCCTGACACGTCCTGTGTACGGACATCTATTAAAAACGGTGTCGGCATCTTTGCCTACTGGAATACCTATGACTCACCTATGACTCAGCCCGGAGCCAACAAGGCGAAGTTGGAGCGACCCCAACAGAATAACCATAAGGACACGGTCCTGCTGCCAGAATGCTCTCTATCAGCAATATCTTTCATAGGAGCGGAACAATGGTCAATCTCAAGACAGGGTGAGAATCGCCAAATATGATCGGTCTTTGGAACGGCGCGAGGGAATTACAGCTGTACAGAATCTCCCAGCAACACCCGTTTATCGTCTCAATTTCGCTCTTACTGGTAGCATTTCTCTTCCGGATAATCGACATATTCGTTCTCGGTTTAGACGAACTCCTCGGAGAGATCATCCTCTCGAAACTCCTGGGGTTTCTCCTCGTACTCGGTTACATCTGGGCCGTTGGAAAGACGATTACCTCAATTGGTCTCCATCGTCGTGATATCAACGAGGTACTCCTGATCGGCGGTGTCGGAACTAGTGTTATCTTCGTGGCCGCATTCGGGCTTCAGTACGTCGCTCTTGGCGGGGCTGACCAGTCGCCGGGTATTGTGTTTGTCGCTATCGATCCCAAAACCGGGCTGGAAGGTGGCGTCGTCTTTACGGTGTTTCTCCTCCTTGGAAATGTGGTGAACTCCTTCATGGAGGAGGGGCTCTTTCGGGGCGTCATGCTCCCTCACTTCATGTGTTCGTTGTCCTTCCGATGGGCGAACCTTCTCCAGGCCGCCCTGTTCGACCTCTGGCATGCAGTCTGGCCGGTAAAGAGTCTGATTACGGGTGATCTCACCATGGGAGCTGCCGTGACTGAAGCCGTCAGCCTCGTTTTGACGACGACAGTAGCGGGATTGGTGTTCGGCTATTTGTTTTACAAAACAGTGCTCTGTTGAATAGATGCTGAGTCATGGTTAGAGCGGCTCACAGAGCGATTCTATGTTAGTAATGGCGAACATTAGGACGATTTCACGGAACTGTCGATACCAGTCCAGCGCTCGCACGGCGTCGCCGAGCGAGCGCTTCGTTGTCGAGTAGGATGTTTCTGCCATCCAGCGCTGAGAGTATCGTTTTGACCGGATGAGCGCGTTGTTCGCGGTTGCCATCAGTGACGAACCACGGTAGTGAACGAGATAGTCAAGATCGTGCGCAGCAATGTCGTATTCGGTGTGCCAGTCTTGGAACCCGTTATCGGCGGCGACAGTGTGCAGATCGTCCGCGTTCCGGCGGACGATCTGCGGACCAGTCCTCGTATCATGCCTCCATAGGGCGTGACACTGCACATCGAGAACGGCAAGTGACTCTGTATCAGACAGCGTCGTCACTTTGAGTGTTTCTACCGACCGATCAGACCGAGTACGGTAGTACGCGGAAGCGTGGCCACGGTCGAAGAACGTGCTGTCGAGGGCGACGTAATCAGACTGCGGGTGTTGCTGCGCTGAAACGCGCAGCAACGCCCGCCAGACCCACATTTTGAACCGATCGAACGACTTGTTGAGTGTAGTGAAGTCAGGGATATCTCCGTCCTCAAGATCGAGTACCTCCAGCAATTCGGTCATGTACTCCAGCCGGTTTTCGGTTTCACGGAAGCTATGGCCCTCTTCACGCCGAAAACAGTGAATGGCGACGTGCTTCCAGCGGGCGAACCCGCCGCTGGCGGGCTCGCCCGCGTGCTTCCCCAACGCTTGTTTAGCCAGGTGCCGACACTCTTCCACGAAGTCGAGGATATCGATTTCCATTGGACAGGATCGAATTCCTCGACTTCACCCTTCTAAACCCGTGATATCGACCGATAAAATCGCTATTCAACAGAGCAGTCTCATCAACCTCGAAAACGTTGACCCGCTCGTTCCCCGCCTGGCGGAACCCCGCCATCCTGTGTGGTATTCGATGTCATGAGTAATTGAGTGTTCGCCTTAGAATCGAGGAACCTCGGTTAACGCCGACGACTGGATAGAGAGAAACAGTCTACGCGCTTTCAGCGCCCCATTCTCTCGCAGCCTGGGCAAGCAATTCGGGCTGATGATATGCCAGGATAAGTGCCAGCTCGCGAAGATCGGTCAGAGGGACATCACCGTCAAGGATCTCGTTGACCTCCTGCGAGCAGGCTGCTTCGAGATCAAGTACGGACCACAGACTCATATTCGTCATTCACGAAGGGGGAATCGATGACTGACCGAGATGACGATGCCGACGCGGACACCTCGGACGCGGACCACCCTGAGGACGAGCAAAAAACCAACATCGACGTCTCGTATGCGGGGACGGTCGAGCCAAAAGACCCGACCTGGGAGAAGCCGTCGATGGACGACATTCCCGAATTCGAGACCGGTGGTCGGGACCCACCCCATGAGGTCCAGCAGGACGTGACGGCAGGCAGACCGAACGACGCACGGACGCCGGGATCGACGCGTCTCGGCGGGACGGAGACCGAGGCGTACGTCTCGGCTCTCGAGATGTGCGCACGCCTGCCCGACGAACTGCGCCTCCCCGAAGAGGCTGCGGACATCGTCCCCGCCGCGTTCGAGGCCGAACTGGAACAGGAGATCCAGGCCTTCGCCGCGTCGGAGTTCGACAATCCGACGCCACACGTGGAGACGCTGTCGTTCGTCGAGGCGGACGGCGACGTCTGGTTGAAACTCAGAATCGGCGCCCCGGTCGAGACGTTCGACCAACTGGCCGACCGGACTGTCGAGTTGCGCGAGTACGCACTCGAGGAACTGGACTCGTTCCTCGAGTGAACACCTGACTGGGAGACGGGTAGCGCGTTCGACGTCGTTACCCCGGAGTCGGGCCGCGGTCGGGGAGCGGGCGACGAACCTGAGGGTCCGCTCTGGCAGTCTCCGGGCTGTTCTCACTCGTGGCCGATGCTCACGCGCTGGAGCCCGAGGTGTGCCGGTGGGTCCTCGCCGCGTAGTTCGGGTGGAACCGCGCCGTCGGGCGTCGCGGACCCATCGGGCACCACGGTTCGTCCGTCGGGCCTGTTGAGGAAGAAGGGTGCCGTCGACATCGACGCTCGCCGGGCCTTCTGGCGCCACGTCGACTCGCCGTGCAGGTAACACCCGAAGGAGAACCGGCCGTAGCCGATCGCCTCGGTCTTCTCCGACACCAGGTCGGCCTCCTCGGTCTCGAACTCGCCGTCACACATCCACGCGACGAACGGCGGGTCTCCGGCGAGCCGGCCGACGAACACGTCCCAGCCGGCGTCGTCCTCGAAGACAACCCACGCGTGTCGGTCGCCGACGGCGTCGATTTCGAGACTGAACCGGCCACCTTCCCAGACGAATGTTGCCTCGTGGCCCGGGACCCGCGCACCACGGTGGTGGTAGACCACCCCGCTTACGTCGTGCTCGACAGCCTCGGAGACGCGCAGAGCCCCCTCACTCCGGAGTCGGTCGCGGAACTGCGGGAGTTCGTAGAGGACCTCCGACCCGCTCATTCCGGTCGACACCCCGGCCACGGCCGCGGTACGGGTCCCGTCACGCCGGCTGGCTCACTCCGGCGCCGGTGCGGTCTGGCAGACGTCATCCTCGTCGGCCTCGGGGTCGTGACACCAGCAGTCTGGGCCACACTCGACGTGTGAGTGGCTCTCCTCGACGTGACCGAACGTGTCGGCGAAGCGTCGCTTGGCCTCGTACTCGCCCCGGTCGGTCAGCGCGTAGCCGTCGGGCTCGCGGTCGAGCAGGCCGTCGTCGGCGAGCCGGTCGAACGCCAGATCGACGTCGTCGTCGGCCGCATCGAGAAACGGGGCGAGATCCGCCGGTTCGATCGTGGTCGAGATCCCCTCCTCGTTCAGCATCCAGTACGTCGCCTCGAGAATCTCGTCGCGGAGCACGACGGCGTCTAGCGAACCGCCATCCGACTCGGAATCCATACCGGCTGATACCGGCCGGAACGTGCAAAAAACTACCGTCGGGGTCGCGTCCAACCGGGAGGTCTGTCGGAGTCGCGTCCCGCCAGGACAGTGCTCCGGTTGGTGATCGACGAGTGTGTCGGTGCGACGGGGCAAGAGTCAAGAGTCGGCTGGGCCGATAGACCCGGCATGGAGATACTGGTCGCATGTATGGGGAATCTGCTGCGCGGCGACGATGGATTCGGCGTGGCAGTGGCGGATGCGCTCCGTGACCGGGACTTTCCGCCGTCGGTCGATGTCGTCGAAGTCGGAATCTCCGGCGTCAGCATGGCCCAGGAGTTGCTCGACGGGTACGACGCGTTCGTCCTCGTCGATGCGATGGAGACGGGCGAGGACCCCGGGACCGTCACCGTCAAGCGAGCGTCGGTCCCCGACATCGACCAGTACTCCGAGCGCGAGGTGGCGAGCTTCGCCGCCGACATGCACCAGACCGACCCGTCGAAGATACTCGTGCTGGGCGAGGCATTGGGCGTGTTGCCGGACGTCGTCGTCCTGGTCGGCTGTGAGCCGACCGACACCGACGAACTCGCCGACCGACTGAGCCCGCCCGTCCGAGAGGCGGTGCCGGTCGCCGCCGATCAGGTCGAGCGGATCGTCGACGAACTCCTTGACCAGTGAGGGTGCCCTCTGCCGTTCTGCTGGGGCATACACGTTTAATACCGTAGAAACACAAACGGGTGCCCATGAGTACAGGTGGCACGATCCCGGAGGCCGAGACGGCGTCCGAACCGATGGAGTTCGAGGAGATCGACGTGTTCTGGCTCCCCGGCGAGGCCTGTGACGGCTGTTCGATCGCGACGCTCGGGGCGACCGATCCACCGATTGAGGACCTTCTCCGTGGCCACGTCCCACATCTGCCACAGGTCAACCTCCACCACCACGAACTCGCCTTCGAATCCGGGAAGGCGTACGTCGACGGGATGCGGGACGCCGTGGCCGGCGAACGCGACCCGTACATAGTCGTCGTCGAGGGGAGCGTTCCGAACGAACGCCTCATTGAGGGCGACGGCTACTGGGTGTCGATGGGGAAAAACGAGAATGGTGAACCGGTCAAGACGGTCGACTGGCTTGATCGACTCGCCCCCGGGGCCGCTGCTGTCGTTGCGATCGGGACGTGTGCGACGTGGGGCGGCGTCCCCGCGGCCCAGGGGAACGTCACAGATGCTATGGGGACGATGGACTACCTGGGCCGGGACTACCGGAGTCAACTCGACTTACCGGTGATCAACGTCCCGGGGTGTGCCCCCGTCGGGGACAACTTCATCGAGACGGTCGCCCACCTTCTCTTGCACGTCGCAGGATTCGGTCCGCCGCCCGAACTGGACGAGCTCGGGCGTCCGAAGTGGCTCTTCGGCGAGACGGTCCACAGAAATTGCAATCGCGGAGCCTACTACGAGGAGGGTGACTTCGCCGAGGAGTACGGCAGTGAGAAGTGTCTCGTCAGCAAGGGCTGTTGGGGACCGACAGTCAAGTGTAATATGCCCTCCCGCCGGAACCTCGACGGGGTCGGCGGGTGTATGAACGTGGGCGGCAAGTGTATCGGCTGCACGATGCCCGGCTTCCCGGATAAGTTCACGCCGTTTTTCAAGAAGCCCCCGGGATCGAAGATCTCGACGGTCAGTTCCTCGATTCTGGGCGGGATCATGTCACGTTTGCGCCGGAGTTCAATGGAGAAGCTCGATAAATCGACCCGGTGGGGCGAACCCGGGGTCGTCGAGCGGATGTACCAGTGGCAACTCAAGAGAGGATCGAACTACGACCCCGAGCGTGGCCTCGAACGGCGGCCCGGACGGGGGACCGGAGACGACTGATCGGCAGCCATGTGCCTGGACAAGTTCCCGGTCGAGTTCGACGCTGCGGGCAACGCCCACCTGTCCGACTCCGTCGAGGAGGGCGGGGCGGAGTTCCTCGAGGACGTGTCCGCTCCCGACGACGATCTGAGCCCCGAGGAGCGGTTCGGGGCGATCGTCGAGGAGTTACCCGACCGTGCGGTAGAGCGAATCGAAACTGGTAGCGGGGCGCGAACCGACGACGCGGACGCCGACTCCGTGACACGGATACACTGACATGTTCGAGAACCTGCCGATAACGCGGGCCGACGACGGATCGTACCGGACGGCCGAAGGCGAGACCTTCCGCGTCGAGGAGACCCACCGCTCGACGGCCGAGCGGGTCGCCGAGATGACCGGTGACGAGCCAGACTCGGTGCGCCCCGACGGTGCCGGCCTCGAAGAGGCCGACGGCGAGGGCGGCCAGCAACTCCACGATATCGACATCGATCCCGTCACGAGGGTCGCTGGTTCCCTCGCGTTCCACGCCAACGTCGACCTGGAAGAACGGACTGTCCGCGAGGCACACGCACAGGCGACGCTGTTTCGGGGCTACGAGATCATTCTCGAGGGCCGCGATCCGCGGGACGCCATCGATCTCTCGAGTCGGGCGTGTGGCGTCTGTGGGGCCGTCCACTCCATCTGTTCGTCGATGGCGCTGGAGATGGCACTGCCGGTCGAACCGCCGCCGATGGGCGTCTGGACGCGGAACATGGGGCAGGCCGCCGCCTTCCTCTACGACAACTCCCTGCACCTGCACCTGCTCGCGGGGCCGGACTACTCGGCAGCGATGATGGCGGACACCAACCCCGACCTGCTCGCGACGGCCCGGGAGACGGCGGCACCCCACGCCGACATCCACGGCTACGAGACGGTCGGCGAGATCATGGAGGGGCTGGACCCGCTCGAGGGCGAGCTGTACCTTTCGGCACTCGAGCGGACGCGCAAGGCCCGCCAGATGGCGTCGCTCATGCTCGGCAAGTACCCGCACCCGTCGACCATCGCGCCGGGGGGCGTGACGACGACCCTCTCGCGGTCCTCGTTCACCCAGTTCTATACCCGGCTGGACGACATGTTCGACTGGGCTAAGCGGGTGGCCTTCCTGTGGGACGACCTCATGGACTTCATGCTCGAAGAACAACCCGGCTTCGAGCACGTCGGCGAACACCCGAAGAACATGATCGGGACTGGCGTGTACGACGACCCCGACGTCTACAACTCCCGGTACGAGGACGCAGACGAGTGGGGGAACGCCCGCCTCGCGACTCCGGGCGTCATCGTCGAGGGCGAGCTGGTGACGACCGACCTGACCGAGATCGACATGGGGATGGAGGAGTTCGTCGACCACGCCTACTACGAGGACTGGACCGACGAGGCGGTGCCGTTCGAGACGTCCCCGGCGGGCGACCCGCTCAGTCCGTACCACCCCTGGAACAAGGAGACGCGGCCCAAACCCGAGGGCAAGTCTTGGCGGGAGCGCTACACGTGGGGCACAGCCCCGCGGTGGGACCGCCACACGATGGAATGTTGTCCCCACGCCCGCCTGTGGACCACCGCGCTCGCCGAGGAGGTCGACAACCCCTTCATCCGGCCGACCGGCGACGGCATCGAGTTCGACCTGCCCGAGGCCGATCTCGAGGAGATGACACTCCGGTGGGACGTTCCGGATCGCCTCAACGCCGCCGAGCGTCTCCGCGGGAAGGCCTACGCGCTGGCCCACCACGCACTCGTCTGCTACACCGGCTTCATCGAGGCCCTCGAGTTGTTGAAACAGGGCGAGGACGCCGTCCACACCGAGTTCTCGATCCCCAAGCGCGGCACACACCGGGGTGTCGGCTTCTGGGAGGCCGGGCGCGGCTTCCTCACCCACCACCTCACGCTCGAGGACGGTGTCATCGACAACTACCAGATCGTCACGCCGAGCACGTGGAACTCCTCGCCGACCGGGCCGTTCGGACAGTCCGGCCCCTTCGAGGTCGGAGCGATGAACACTCCGATCCTCGAGGAGTTCGACGACGAGGAGGACTTCTCCGCGATAGACATTCTGCGGGGGGTCCGGAGTTTCGATCCGTGTATGCCCTGTACCGTCCACATGTACACGGCCGGCGGTGACGACGTCATCAGCGAGAACGTTACGATGACGACCTGTGGCTGTTCGACCGACTCGGAGAGCAAGCCGGCGGAGGTCACGCTCCGGGAGATGCTCGCCGACGACTAACCATGGGCGAGGGCGACGGCTCTCGGCCGCTCGATCCACAGGCCGCCGCCGAGCGCGGCGAGTCCGTCAGCGAGCAGTCCCGCCCCGGGAGCGGGCACGGTCACAGCAAGGGACGGTCGTACGGGACGACCGCCGGGCTGATCGCGGGCGAGCAGAGTGCGTCGCAACTGGTCGTCGGGGTCGGGTATCCCTACCTGAGCGACCTCGCGGTCGGTAACGTCGTCGCCGATCGGTTCGCGACCTGTGACCTGCCCGACGTCGCCGTCGCGGACTGCAGCCACACCCCGATCGCGGCGTACCAGACGATCACTGTCGGCGAGTACGACACCGTCGTGGTCGTGGGAGCGCGCAAGCGGGGCGACGGACTGAACACCGGGACCTCCTCGGAGGACCCCGGCCGGATACGCACCTATCCGACCGCCGACGTTCCGGTTCCGGAGAGCGACATCGTCGACCGGCTCGCGGAGTGTGCGATGGGAAGTAACACCGTCGAGAACGTCGTAATCACGACGAAGGCGCTCGGCGAGTTCCCCGCCGGCTCGACGGTCGTCGACATCGAACCGTCCTACGACTCCTGGGGGTTCAGCGTCGAGGAGTTCAGCCCGGCGGTCGCCGACCGCTTCGACACCCTCCTCGAGACGGTGCTCGACTGCCTCGAACGGGACTACTCGGTGGACTGACGCGCCCACCCGGCCTCGGTCGCCGCCTCGGCGAGCGGGAGAAACTCGAGTCCGAGCGACTGCGCAGTGCGCCGGTCCTCGTCCGATCGGCCGACGAAGACGTGTCGCTCGGTTGGGAATCGCTGGCGGACCGTCGCGAGGTCGGCGATCGGGTCCTCGCCGACGAAGTCGACCTCCACGTCCCGACGGGCGAGCGCGGCGAGGAGTGCGTCGGGCGAGCCGTCGGCGACAATCCCGACGTACCGGGTCCAGGTCCTCGCGTCCGCGACCGCCGCTGGCGGGTCGTCGAGTTCTGCCAGTGCTGCAGACCGGAGCACGAGCGTCATGTCCGTCGAACCCTGAGACATTCGTGCGAGAGCGTCGGTACCGATCCGTGCGTCGATATGGGTCGGGGACCCGGACCGGTTCGGTTCTGTGCTGTGTTCTCCTGTCCTGTTTTGCTCTGGGCCGTGCTGTGGCGTCAGTGGTGTCTCGACAGGAGGTCGTCGGCCAGTTCGGCGACAGCGGTGACGGCTGGGCCTTCCGGGTCGTAGTCGTATGGGGCCGTTCCCTCCTGGTCGGCGCGCCTGATGGCGTCGTCGTAGGGCACGACGGACGTGATCGTGAGGTCGTTGTCGGCACAGAACTCCTCGATGGCCTCGCGGTCGGCGTCGTCGCGCACCTTGTTCGCGACCACCTGTACCTCGGGGATGTCGAGTTCCGCGGCCAGGTCCCGGGTGCGACGGCCGGTCTCCAGGGACTTGTAGTACGGCTCGACTACGACGAGCAGCACGTCTACGTCCTTGGTGGTCCCCCGCCCGAGGTGCTCGACGCCGGCGACCATGTCCATGACTGTCACCTCGTCGCGCGTCTCGACGACTCCCGAGAGCACTTCCCGGGCGGTCGAGTGAGCGCGGCACATACACCCGCTTCCGGCGTGGTCCACTTCGCCCATCTTCAGGAGCTGGATCCCGTCCGGGGCGTCCGTGCCGTGTTGCTCGATGATCTCCTCGGGGGACTTGCTCAACTCCAGTTCCGTCTCCCCGTTCGGTAACTCGACGCGTTCAAGGAGGTCGTTGGGAACTGGCGGGACCGGCTGTTCGCGGGGGACGCCGACGGTCAGCGCCAGGTTCGGGTTCTCGTCGTCGTCGATCGCGAGGACGTCGTACCCCTCCGATGCGAGTGCACGCGAGAGTGTCCCGGAGATGGTCGTCTTCCCGGAGCCGCCCTTGCCGGAGACAGCGACTTTCATCGGGGGTATAGTTATACTGCTGGATAAAAAGTGTTCGCCGTTGGGGTGCCGTCTCGCCACATGTCTGCACCACATCCCCTGCTGGCCTCTCGCGGGGCGCTGGTATCTCGCCACGGACAATGACCGTCCGAATCCGTCAGCAGATACGCGGGGCCGGTTCGGTCGCAGGTTCGCGCAGGTACCGGGTCCCCAGCCCCGTATCCAGGAGGACGCGCCCGTGTTCGTTGTCGATCGCTTTCCCGATCGCGGCCGCCTCCTCGCCGTCGGGGTGGGACCGCAGGGCTGTGAGCACGTCCTCCGCCGCGGTCGGGGCGACACCGAGCAGGGCGATCCCCTCGTTCGCGATCTGGAGGGGGTTGAGACCGAGCATCTCGCTGGCCCCCTTCACGTCCGAGGGAACCGGGATGCGATCCTCTCTGAGTTCGATTCCGACGCCGCTTTTCATCGCCATCTCGCTCGCCGCTCCGGCCAGCCCCATCCGCGTTGGGTCCTTCATCGCGGTCACGTCCCCCTCCGCGGCCGACAGCGCCCGCTCGACGACGCCGTTGATCGGCCGGACGTCCGATTCCAGCGTGGTCCCGAAGTCGATACCCTCGCGCTCTGCGAGCAGCGCGACACCGTGGCGTCCGACCTCGCCGGTGATCACGAGCACGTCGTCTGGCGAGAGGCCGTCGTCGCCGACGACCTGGTCGGCCACCCCGACACCGGTCGTGGTGAGGACGACGCCGTCGAGGTCGCCGTGACCCATCACTTTGGTATCACCGGTGACGATCGTCGTGTCGGCCTCGCGGCACGTCCGGGCCATCGAATCGGCGATCCGTTCGAGAGCCGACTCGGGGTAGCCGGCCTCGACCACGACTGCATTCGAGAGTGCCCGGACGTCCGTGGCACCCATGACCGCGAGGTCGTTTACCGTCCCCGAGACGGCCAGCCGGCCGATGTCGCCGCCGGGAAAGAAGGGTGGCTGGACGACGTGACTGTCGGTCGTGAAGACGACGTGTCGGTCACCGACCGGGACGACGGCGCCGTCGTCCATCGCGTCGCGCCCGACGTCCAGGGAGTCTTCGGGGAAGCCGGTAGTGAGGACATCGGCCACGAGATCGCGCATCGCCTTGCCGCCGGCCCCCTGTTCGAGAGTGACCACACCCTCCGACTCGAGACCGCCGTCAGTCATAGGTCTGGACGGCCACCGTACTCGTGCCAGATCTTGCAGGTCCCCTCGCTCGAAACCATGCAGGCGCCGACAGGATCCTCCGGAGTACACTCCTCGCCGAACATTCCACAGTCCGTCGGGTCCGAACGCCCGGCCATGATGTCGCCACAGATGCAGTCGTCGACGAGCGAGGATCCGTCGGCCGCGAGTGAGGCGGTGTCGATGTCGAACTGTTCGCGGGCGTTTACGTGTGCGTACTCGTCGCGCAAGATGAGGTTCGCCTCGGGGATGTGTGCGATACCGCGCCACTCGCCGCTCTCGGTCGTGAAGACATCCCACAGCTGTCGCTGGGCCGGCTGGTTGCCCTCTTCGGTGACACACCGCGGGTAGGCGTTCCGGACCGTCACTTCCCCGTCGCGGATGTCCCGCAACAGTGCAACGAGGCCCGCGAGGATGTCGAGTGGCTCGAACCCGCCCACGGTGATCGGCGTGTCGGTCTCCTTGACGAGGTCCTCAAACAACCCCCAGCCCGTGATCGTGGCTGCGTTGCCCGCCGCGAGGAACCCATCGACGTCGGTATCGGGCATCGCGGCGACGACCTCCATGGCGGGGGGGACGTACTTGTGAGCACTCAGGACCCAGAAGTTCTCCGGCGGATCATCCCTGACGACCGCCGCCGTCGGTGCTGCCGTCGTTTCGAACCCCGTGGCGAAGAAGACGACGTCGTCGTCACGCTCCCTGGCAATCTCGGCCGCCTCGGCGGCGCTGTAGACGACCTCGACGTCGGCCCCCGCAGCCCGGGCGTCGCTCAACGAGACGGACGTGCCGGGGACGTGGAGCATGTCGCCGTAGGTTGCGATGGTCACCCCTGCGTTGGCGATCGCGACCGCCTCGTCGACCTCGGGCATGTCAGTGACACAGACCGGACAGCCCGGGCCCATCCGGAGGTCGAGCCCCTCGGGGAGCATACTCCGAAGGCCGAACTTGGCGATGGACTGCTCGTGGCTCCCACAGACGTGCATGACGCTGACCGCGTCCGAGTCGATGTCCGCGACGAGTTCCTCGGCCCGTCGAGCAAGCGCATCTGCCTTCTCCGGGTCGCGGAACTCGAGCGCGTTCTCGCCAGTTTCCGGACTCGTCACGTCGCCCGTCGGCCCACCCGGGATCGGTTCGCGATCAGACATCGATATCAAGCTCCTCGAGCAGATCCTCGGCGTCCTCGGCGTCGGCCCGCTCCTCCTCGTCTACCGGGGAACCGCTCGGCTTCGACGACGTCGAGCCGGCTGCGACCTCGTCCATGAGGTCCTCCCTGAGCATGTCGTCAGAGCCGCCACCCATCATCGACTCGTAGAGCGTCAGCGTCTCGTCGATCTCCGACTCGGGAATTCGACGGATCGCGAACCCGACGTGGTTGAGGATGTAGTCGCCAGGTTCGACCGGTTCGTCTACTGTGTCCAGCCGGACTTCCTTCTCGACGCCCCAGAAGTCGACGTCGGCAGTGAGGCCGTCGACCTGTGTGACCTGCCCGGGCACTCCGAGGCACATAGTTGCTGACAACTAGTCACACATTCATTTATAACTTTGCGTCCCCTGATTCCGGCGATGAAACGCGCTCACGTACAGGTAGACGGCGTTGTCCAGAGCGTCGGATTCCGACCGTTCGTCTACCGCACTGCAGTCGATCTCGAACTGCGGGGCTGCGTGCGCAATCTCGGGGACGCCGGTGTCAGCGTGACGCTCGAAGGCCCCGATGACCAGATCGACGCCTTCCTCCGAGAGCTTGAGGCGAACCCCCCACCGCTCGCTACGGTCGAAAGGGTCACTGTCGATACAGAACCCGTGACCGAGTACAGCTACGAGTCGTTCTCGATCGCGGACTCCGAAGACCGGGGCACCGGTGGCGGCACCGTTCCTCCGGACACGGCCGTCTGTGAGGCCTGTTTAGCCGACATCCGGGATCCGTCGTCGCGGTTTCACGACTACTGGGCGACGGCCTGCGTGGACTGTGGTCCCCGGTTCACCGTGATCGAGGAGTTGCCGTACGACCGCGAGACGACGTCGATGGCGGCGTTCCCGCTCTGCTCGGACTGTGACGACGCGTACGCCTCCCCCTCGGACCGACGGTACCACGCCCAAGCCATCGCCTGCCCGTCCTGTGGGCCGCAGTTGGCTTTTCAGCCACACGACCGCAGTGTCGACCCCCCAGCCGTCGGCGAGCGGACCGGCGTCGACCCGCTCCCGCAGGGGTCGTCACTCGTCGAGGGCGACGGCCAGTCGCTCGACGCCGCGGCCCGGACACTCGACGAGGGAGGAATCGTCGCGGTCAAAGGCATCGGCGGCGCGCACCTCGCCTGCGACGCAACCCGTCCGGACGTCGTCTCGACGCTCCGGGACCGAACTGGGCGGCCGGCGAAACCGTTCGCGGTCATGGTCCCGTCGATGGACGACGTCGCGACGGTAGCGTCCGCCTCGTCGACCGAACGCGAGTGGCTTCGATCCGCGCGCCGACCCATCGTCGTTCTCGACCGGTGTGGGGACGCCCTCGCGTCGAACCTTGCACCCGGGCTCCACACCGTCGGCGTCATGCTGCCGTACAGCGGCGTCCACCACCTTCTGTTCGATCGCGTCGACGACCCGATCGTCGTGACGTCGGCCAACCGTTCCGGATTGCCGATGCAGTCCTCGAATCGAGCGATTGTCGAACAGTTGTGGGACGTGGCGGACGGGTCGCTACTCCACACTCGCCGGATCGTGCAGCGGTGTGACGACTCGGTCGTCAGATCCGTCGGTGGGAGTCGGACGTTGCTCAGACGGTCGCGCGGGCACGCCCCGCTGCCCGTTGCAGCCCCGACACCCGACGACGCGGACGTGCTCGCCGTCGGACCGGAGCGAGACGTCACCGCGGCCGTACTCTCCGGCGACGAGTGTTACCTCACACAGCACGTCGGGGCCGTGACCGACCGCGAAACGTTCCGATTTCTGCAGGCGGCGATCGACCACTTGCTCGCGCTCACCGGCACCGAGCGTCCGTCGGTCGTCGCCCACGACGCGCACCCGTCGTTTCGAACCACGGAGTACGCGGCTGACCGCACCGCGGACCGGACCGTCGCCGTGCAGCATCATCACGCTCACGCCGCCAGCGTGCTCATGGAACACGACTGTCCACGCGCGGTGTGTATCACTGCCGACGGCGTCGGGTACGGGCCGGACGGAACCGTCTGGGGAGGCGAAGTGCTCGACGCGACCCTCACCGACGCGGACCGGGTGGCTGGGCTCGCTCCCGTCCCGATGCCCGGTGGGGACCGGGCGACCGAGTTCCCCGTCCGGTCGCTCGTCGGCCTCCTGTACGATCGGGAAGGCGTCGATATTCAGGCGCTCGTCGACGCTCTTGACTGGTCGCCCCCGAACGCAGACGAACCGCGCGTCATCGAACAGCAACTCGAGGCCGACGTCAATACGCCCGTGACGACGAGCGCCGGTCGGTTTCTGGACGCGGTCGCCGCACTCGCCGACATCTGTCACGAGCGAACGTACGAGGGCGAACCCGCGATGCGTCTGGAGGCGGCTGCGACCGACGGCACACCTCGCGACGTCACGGTGCCGTACACGACGGCCGACGGCCGACCGGTCGTCGACACGCCGCGGGTGGCCGAACTGCTCGTGGAACTGCGGCGGGACGGCACGCACGCGACGGACGTGGGCGCGACCGCTCAGCGGATCCTGGCCGACGGCTTGGCGGACCTGGCCGTCGACGCTGCGGCCGAACGCGGCATCGAAGCCGTCGGATTTACCGGCGGGGTGGCGTACAACGACGCGATCAGTCGCCGAATCCGTCAGCGGGTCCGGGACGCCGGCCTCGCGTATCTGGACAACGACGCCGTCCCACCGGGTGATGGCGGGGTTGCGTACGGACAGACTGGCGTGGCGACCGCGACGGTGCGAGATGGCGACGTGGACTCGTAACCGTCGTCCTGCCGCTCCGAACGGCAGCGTGGCCGATCCAGAGTGCACCGTTCGCGGTCGCCTTGTCATCCCGAAGCCTGCCACGTTGCCCGGTCGACCTCCTCCCGCCGGCATCCGGTGTGCCTTTGTTCGTCGTGAGCGAACACCGACTCGATGGACAACGGTGACCTGACACTACGCCCGGTCGGCGTGGCACACACGCCGTACGACACGCCGGATGCTGCGCCCCACCAAGGGTTCGCCGACGACGCCGACGCCGAGATAGAGATTTTCGACGAGTACGCCGACGCGCTGGCTGGCATCGCCGACGCGATTCGCATAACGGTCGTCTACTGGGCTCACTTGGCTGACCGGACGAGTGGCACGGAGTCGGACGGGCCCGGAGCCTTCGCCCGCCGCTCACCGAATCGGCCGAACCCGCTGAGTATCTGCGTGTGTACGGTGTACGATGTCGACGGACAACGGCTCGAAGTCGGTGGTCTCGACGCAGTAGACGGCTCGCCGGTCCTCGATCTGAAACCCAGCCTCCAGACGGAACGGTAGGTCGAGTTGCCAATCCACTTTTTAGCTGGGTCCCCTACGTTCGGGTATGGCAGAAAACGGGTGTGGGTGCTGTACGCCGAACGTCTCGACAGGGATGACCTGCTACTGCCCTATTGACGAGTTGCTGGACGTCGCGAGCCGGAAACACGCGCTTGCGATCATCGGTCTGCTCGCAAACGACGGTGCCAAGCGCCACTCGGAAATCGCCGACGTGCTCGATGTGAACAGTTCCTCTGTCCTCGCGAACCGGCTGCGCGAACTGACCGAGGTTGGCCTCCTCCAACGGCGGAGTTACGACCGCGTCCCGCCCCACGTCGAGTACTCGCTCACCGCCGATGGCCAGGCGTTCGAGCAACGGCTTCGACCCCTGCTGGAGTGGGCGACCAGCGACGGCGTGCCCACTAACACGGAGTAAGCGGTCACCGAGTGGACCGGACAGCTACCCGTAGGAGACCCATGATGGCACGACGACACCGGATCCGGCTGGACGGCATCGAGAAATCGTACCCGACGGAGGGTGGATCCCTGCGCGTCCTCGACGGGATCTCCCTCGACATCCGGGACGGAGAGTTTCTCAGTATCGTCGGCCCGTCGGGGTGTGGCAAGAGCACGCTACTCAATATCATCGCCGACTGGATCGCTCCCGACGCCGGTACGGTCCAGATCACTCCATCGCGATCCGATGTCCAGATCGGCGTCGTGTTTCAGGAGCCGACCCTGCTCGACTGGCAAACGGTGCGCCAGAATCTGGCGTTCGCCCTCCGCGGTCTGGGTGTGCCCGAAGCGGCGCACGACCGGGATGCCCGTGCCGCGCTCGAGCTCGTCGGGCTTTCCGAGACTGCTAACCAGTACCCGCCCACACTGTCCGGCGGAATGCGGCAACGTGTGAACTTCGCTCGCGCGTTCTGTGTCGGTCCCGACGTGTTGTTGATGAACGAACCCTTCAGCAGTCTCGACGAACTCACGGCGCGTGCTCCGGGAGCGCGTCGTCGATATCTGGGACGATGAACGGTTCACCGCCGTCCTCGTCACGCACGACATAGCCGAAGCCGCGTACTTCTCCGACCGGGTCGTCGTTCTTTCCGACACCCCGACGGTCATCGAGAAGACGGTCGACATCGAGGGCGACCAACCACGGGAGCCCGAATCCGAGGAGACGCTCGAACACGAGCGCCGTATTTTGGAGGCACTCGGTGTTCCGACTTAACTCTGTAACAGCGACGTCTGATTCATCTCGTCGGGTTGCCAGCGGGTGAGGTGGGCCTCGATCCGTTTGATGAGCAGAAACTCCAGCCCGGCCATCACGAGAACAAACGACAGCGTCCACGCCATGACGCCCGTCAGCGAAAACAGGTCGAACGAGTCGCGGAGTTTCTGTCCGATCCCGTTTCCGAGGCCGATCCACTCGACGATGACGGCGATTTTCCAGCCGATACCCAAGCCGAACCGGGTTGCCGCGAGGAGGTACGGGGCGCGTTGCGAGAGCACGACGTCACGGAGCATCATCCGCCGCGTAGCACCGAACACCTGACCCATTTTGATCAACTCGGCATCGAGATTCTTCGTTCCTTCCCAGACGTTCTCGGTCATCGGCGGGGTGATGACGATGACGATGGCGACGATGCCGGCGACCTCGGTGAACCCCATCACGAGTAACACGATGATCGAGACGGCGAGCGCAGGGACTGTCAGTCCCACGAGGACGAACGTTTCGAAGAACCGTTCGGCAGTTTCGTCCACGCCCATGAGAATCCCGATGCACGAGGACAACAGAAGCGCGACGACGAACGCCCCGCCGACCCGAAACAGCGTTCGTGACAGATGAAAGACGAACCGCTCGTTACGGATGATGTGTCCCGTCTCCAGCAACACCGGCCACGGACCTGGAAACACGACCGGCTCGAAAAAGAGAGCCACGAACCACCAGAGCCTGAGGAGGACGAGGACCGAAAGCCCCCGCGTTGCGACTGTGGACCATCGAGCCGTCAGTGCGCGGAGCCACCCCGGGGGTCGCCCCACGGAGTCACGATTCGGTTCGGGATCGGACATCGACTCGCGTTCCGGTCAGCCGGATCGCGGATCGACGAACAACTCGTCGACATCCGGCTCCGACTCTAGCAGGCCCTCTTCAGCCGCCAGGCGCACCACCTCTTTCCCGGACTCGCGCAGCTCGGTCGCGAATTCCGTCGGATAGATCGGGGAGATACGCTCGATGGCTAAGTCTACTTGGCTGTCGGTCTGCAGTCCCAACATATCGGTATAGCTCTCGAATACCGTCCGCTCGTTGTCCTGAATGTACTGTCCCGCTTCGAGCAGACCAGTCAGGAACGTGTCGAACGCGGCCCGCTTTTGATCGATCGTGGACTGGTAGGTCGCCGCCTCGACGAGCGGCATATCGGTCCCCTGTCGCTCGTTCCAGCGGTCGTTGAACACGAAGAACTCCCGATACTCGTCGGTGGCCAGGAGTCTCGTCGAGAACGGCTCGACGCCGATTATCGCGTCGAGTTCCCCCTTTTTCATTTGGCCAAACAGTACCGGTGGCGGACCAACCTGGAACTCGAAGTTCTCGTGGTCCATCCCCTCGAGCGCCAGCAATAGCGCGAAATGCGTGAACGGGGCCGTATTTTTGGGCATCGAACCCAGCGTGGTTTCCCTGAGATCCTCGACGCTGGACAGGCCGACCCCTTTCCGGGCGATGATCGAATTGAACGATCGGGCGATGGGCTGAAGGAGACGCACGTCCCCACCCTGATTCGCGAGCCGGGCTCCCGAGATGACGGGGAAGGTCGACGACTCGATAGCCCGTCCTTGGAGCTCCGTGAACAGTTCCGGCGGTGGACCGAATTCGAGGCTGAGATCTATCTCGTCATCCGATACCAGCCCCTGATCACGAACGACTCGGGGACTGACACCCGCCGCCGCTGCATTCGGCGTCCCGAACGTGATCGGTGTCGGCGTTGTCGTTGCAGTCGGGGTATCAGTGGCCGCCGGTGACTCGCCCACGCCTTCGCTTCCGCCTCCGCCGCCCCCACTGGCACACCCAGCGATGCCTCCGGTAACCGCGAGCCCAGATATCGTTTTCAGCACGCGTCGCCGGTCAGTCTGCCAGTCTGCTACGTCCGAAATCCTGTCGTGTATATCTCGTTGGTGTGGGTTTCCGCACTAACTTCGGATCGGCGAACCTTGCCACTTCGTATGACCGATACTAATTTTGATATATAAACTTGAATATTGTTCGACGCGGGCCACGCTTGCGGGCGTTCGCGTCGATCGATGCAAATCGTAGAAACGTTCCACCGGCTTCGCGCTTCCGCGGCGCAAGCGGCCGGCGATATCCACCGTTCGTTCGCATCGGAGTTGGCGAACGGCTCGGGTACCAGTTCGGGACGGCAGGCCGCTCGTGACTATCCGGACGACTGGGGGAGGGAAGGCTATGTCGTTGCGCGAGTTGGGGCGACCCGCTCTTTCCACTCCGGCGGCACGGGCTCCATGTCGGGGTAGTAGGCCCAGACGAGGCCGAAGAACGCGAGTCCGAGGCCGGTCCACGTGAATAGCGTGTCCACCATCTCGCCGATCGGCGTGGCGGGGACCGCCATGCCGGCCATTCCGAGTAGTCCCCCGTTCGCCGGGAACCCGTACAGGCTTCCTGTGATGAAGAAGGCGACCACCAGCCCCAGCAGGGCGACGCCCGTCTGTTTCCACGCGCGGCTGTAGAGCGTGTACGCCAGAATACCGATCACGGCGACCAGCATCACGCCGTCGGCGCCGAGGAACTTGGTCTGGTTGGTTGCCGACGATCCGGTCAGCAGAACCATGCCGGCCCCGGCGAGGCCGGTCACACCACAGCCACCACAGACCGAGGCGCCGGCGAGGCCGGCTGCGACGCCCCCCTTCGTCGACCCGAGATCGAACTCTCGGAGATACGAATCGTAGACCGCACCGAAAAACAGCACCGTCCCAGTGATGTACAGAAGGGCCACCGGCACCAGTCCCAAGGGATTCGTCAGGATGTCTCCGGCCGGGAACATCCCGAACTTGGGCGATCCGAGAAACTCGCGAGAACCCCCGACTGCCGTTGACGTGACGAACAGCCCCGAAGCGACGTAGCCGGCCCACATCGTCGCCAGCGCCCCGAGCCCAAGTAGCGCCGGCCTCCGACCGGCCCACCGGAATCCTTTCCAGACGAACGCCCCCCCGATGATGAGCACGCCGGTCATCAACCAGACGGGACTGACCGTG
The DNA here is from genome assembly GCF_002252925.1 of Halorubrum sp. Ea8. Taxonomy (NCBI): domain Archaea; kingdom Methanobacteriati; phylum Methanobacteriota; class Halobacteria; order Halobacteriales; family Haloferacaceae; genus Halorubrum; species Halorubrum sp. Ea8. The sequence goes on along the minus strand of NZ_NHPF01000131.1, from coordinate 16,118 downwards.
CTCAAGCCAACGAGTGCCGCCCCGCTCGCCAGGAAGCCGAGTACCATCGCCTTGCAGGTAATCGCCGCCGCGCCTGCACCGATGGCACATGCACCGGCCGTTCGAGTACACGTTCCAGTTTCGGTCGACGTGTCGACGTTCGTTTTCGTAGACATCCGTTGCTCACACTCCTGTTTGACGCACTAACTTCGGTTTCCCGAAGTGCGTGCGGATTGTTATCATACAATCACTTAGTTTTTACTGGCCCGACACGAGGAACCGACCTCTCTTTCCCGTTTGCGCAGTGTGTTTCACGCACTCGGCCCCGGTGGTGTCGGGCTTCCACCGTTCGCATCCCGGGGTGTTCACTGATCCTGCTCGGGGTTCCCTCCCAGTCGCACGTACTCGTTATCGGCGTCTTGTAGCATCGACTTCTTGTGCTCGAACTCCTCGATCAGGTGGCCGACGGAGAGTTCGCCCGGATCCTTTACCGTCGACTGGTTCCGCGCGAGTGCCGATAACACGCTCTTTCGCATCCGCCGGCCGGAAAACCCGCTGGACAGTTCGACCAGTCGATCCATCTCCGATCCCGTCGCCGAGAGTTGGGTGTCGAACGTTTCCCGCAGACGGGCGAAGATGTCCTCAAGTATCCTGCGACGGTGTTCGGGCGCCGGATTGCCGATGAAGATCTGTTCGTCCGTTCGATCGAGAAAAGCGCTGTCGACGGCGTTGGGCTGGTTCGACGTCGCGATGACGTACACGTTGTTCAACTCTGCCACCGTATCGAGTGCGTCCAGCGCCGTGTTGACCGCCCGGATCGCGTCCATGGGGTCCGTCTCGGTGAGATCCTGCCGGTTCGAAAAGAGCGACTCGACCTCGTCGAGTAGGACGATCTGGTATATATTCCCGCCTTCGGCGTCCGCCACGACCGCGTCGAAGGCTTCCTCGACCAGTTTGGGACTATCACCGTGGTCGCTGGAGAAGAGGTGACGCACCGCGATCTGTTTGAAGATGACCTCTTCGATACCGAGACGGTCGCGATCGAGGTTTCTCGCAAGTTCGTCCGCCGCCCCCTTCGCGAGCGTCGTCTTTCCCGTTCCCGGCGGACCGGACAGGAGAACGGCACCGTGACGGCTGAGCGTCATCTGCTCGAAATCGGCGGCCTGCAACTGCTGTTCCAGCAGCCCGTAGTTGATGATCTTGTCTTTATCCTGTTCATCGATATAGATCCGCTCCCAGAACTCCCGCCAGTCGACTTCGGTCAGATCGTGCTCGCGGACGAACTCCGGACTCCCACCCTTCTCGACGTCTTCTTCGCTGGCATCTGCCGAATCGAGTAGTCGACGAAATCGCTCCATCACGAGGGATCACCGCCACGACTCGTTCGTGTCACCGTTCCCGACCCGGCCGCACTTCGGCGACCGCTCGGCCGAGATCCGGTGCCGCTTCGCGTTCGGAGATATTCACTTAAATCGATCTTCCAGTGTGAGATGCATGTCATCAGCCGTTGGATCACCGTTCGTGGATCATCAACGACACCGTCCCCGGCACGCTCACCGCCACTTCGGCAGGCGTCGACGGGGCCGATCCACGGGCTACGAGCGCGACATCCGTCCACACTTGGTTTGGACCCGGCCATCCATCGGGAGCTCATCTGAGATTTTCCCAGTCGAACTGTATCTCGACAGCTATTTAATAAGTTGGTAGCACGTGACGGATCGCTTCCTCCCTGAAAGACGCTGCAAACGATCAGTCGGGGTAACTGCAGCCTTTGGGCCACGTCCCGTTACCGCCTCGGAGAGCGACTGATACTGTCGGCTGTAACTGTTTCAACATATTCGCCATCTCAGGATGCGAATATCTTGATTGATTACAGCCGACAGTATGAACAGGTTCTACGGCACTCATAGTGATTATTGTAGATTATTTTCGGATCGCGCCGACCCCGTGGTCGGGACGTCCCGGTAAATCACTATCGGGGGCGTCGCTGGCGGCTGTTTGCGTTTCCGATTGGTGCCGGAGTGCTTTTCCTGGGGTTACTTGGCGCCACGGCCGTCTCACCGGAGATTCTCACCGAGACGACTCGCGAAGCACTCGCCGCTCAAGCCGAACAGTACTTCACAGGGACGGCGAGTGACACGGCACTGCTACTCTCGATGGTGATCATCCAGGGGCCGTACTTCGTCGCGATGATCGGCGCTGTGTTGGCGATTCTCGTCACCCAGACTGGCGTTGGCCAGCGGATGGCTGCGGGCGAGCTCGAACTCCTCTTGAGTGGGCCGTACCGAGAACGGGAGGTGTTCGTCGCTCTCATCGCTGGATCGTTCGTTCTCTCTCTGTTGATGATCGGAGTGCTAGTCGTCATCTCGTTCGGTGGGGCGACAATCGTCATCCAGTGGATTGGGATCGCGTTGACATCGGAGGCGTTTGTTCTTCTCACAGCAGGATTCCTCACCCCGATTCCGATGGCTCTGTGGGCCACATTCCTTGCTATCGTAGTCTATTTCGGGTTCCCGGACACGCCAGTCAATGGTACGGAGCCGGGGAATCTTATCATCATAATCGGAGTCTTGCCGGCGGTTTTACGGAGAATCAAGGAGAAAGCCTCGCGCTTCAACGCGGGGATGAATCCGACAGTTCTCTACAGTAACCAGGAGCTTCTGGTCGGGTGTTTTAACTGAGTGATTGTCGTACTACTAGGTAGCCGAGGCGGTCTACCCGCCCACCTAATCAGACAATATCGGGATTGCCCGAATCCACACAGAAAGCACCCTTTCTGTTGTGGATTTCGGGATGCAGTAAGAAGTACCTCTGAATCCCAAGTCGGGATAGGAGTAACGGCTGATTGACACAGCCAGTAGCCGTCACCGGGACAGCTACAAACCGTAAACACCCCAACCCAGCGGTACAGTGCCGTGGGAATCTTCGCCCTTCAGGGCGGAGAGGATGTCAATCGTCGTGTTGCCGACTGCGATTCCCACGATCAACCCGTTTCTTGTGTCTGCCGGTGGTGTGGGTGTCTCATTACTGGCTGTCACAGGTGGGTGGCTATCTGTTCAGCGATGGTTGAACGTGAAAAATCTGCTACAGATCATGAGTCTACGCTTGACGGGCCACTCAGCCTCGTTCCGGAGCAACATCTTTGTCAGCGGCACCAGAGAAAGTGGTGTTAGAATCTCAAAATGACTGCCGGTGAATCCCCGGGTGAGGACCAGACAGACGACGTCCTGATCGCGGAGTACGGGATGTCACGTCCGCTTGTCCTCCAGTGGACTGTCGTCAGCATCCTCGGATTCGTGGTTGCTCTCTTCGGACTGCTGTTGTTGTACTACGGGGTGACGGGTGATGCGGCCGGAACAGAACTGGTCGTGACACCCGATACGGGGTGGTGGAATCTTGGCCTCACAATCGGAGTCCTCGTGGGTGTGGTATTACTCGTGATCGTCCCGCATGAACTCTGTCACGGCTTCGGGATCCGTTTCTTCGGCGGGGAGCCGCGATTCGGGCTGGGAGTCGCGTACTTCGTCTTTCCGTACGCGTTCGCAACGACTGAGACGCGGTTCTCGCGTAATCAGTTCATCGCGATCGCACTCGCCCCACTTGTGTTGCTCTCGGTGGTCGGTGTACCGTTGATGCTCGTGTTCGAGTGGCCATGGCTTGCCCTGCCGTTAGCGCTGAACGCTGGCGGCGCCGTTGGGGACCTCTGGATGGTATTGACGCTGATGCGCTATCCTCCGGCCGTAACGGTGGTCGATACGACGACGGGGCTCGAAATCTACGGAACTCCGTCGCTTGAGCGAACCGAGACCGCCCCGGCGACCGTCGTCTGGGATCTGCTCGTCGGCATCGCAGGCAGTATCGTGATCCTCGCCGTCTGTGGGGGTATCCTGGGACCGCTCGTCCTGGCTGCAATCGGTCTCGATTCATTCACCCTCGGCGTGCCAGACACCCCACTGTTGATCCTCGAGTTCGTCCAAACGCCCGACGGCGGTGTCGAGTTCACGATGGGCACGGGAATCCTCGCTATCGGCATCATCATCGGAATCTGTTACGCGTATCTCCGAGCGAGCGAACGACGTTGACGGATGTGCGGGAGTCCCCTGTACTCCCCGTTCAGTCTGTTCGTGTTTCAGTTCCCGCGTGCGCTTGGTTTTTGGAGGGACTGTGAGGGATGGCTCGAATGAATCGAGTCACGAGGGCAAGCCCAGTGAGGCTCAAGAGAGCGAACAGCACGATCTGGGGGAGGGGGACGGTTTGGCCCTCCTGAAGCATGAAAACGATCATGGCGAGGACCGCAAGGCCGAGCGTAGTGCCTTTCACGAGGAGGATGCCGGTGAAGACGTAGCCCCAGGCTCGCTGCTTCCAGAGGAGAGCCGCCGAGAGCGCGAACGATGGGATGACGACGCCGAGATCCAAGGACTGGATAACTGGAACGGGAAGCGTCGTCTCGGCGATGCTCGGGGGTCTGGTCCCGGCGAGGCTCGCTGGGCCGACCTCGGCGAGCCACAGCAGCGCTAGGAGTCCGGCGACGAGTGCCTGGAAGGCGACGTATCCACGGACGGGATGACCGTCGAGTGCTTCCTTCAGGTCTGTCGGATCGATGCGAGCGGTCCCGCCGACGAGCGTGAACAGCGTCAGCGCGAACAGCGCAACGTAGACGAGATACAGTTCGTTGAATGCCGTGAGGAATGCGTACGAGGCGTACGTGTAGAGGAGGTAGCCAGTGACGCCGAGCCAGACGACGTAGCCGCGGAGTGACCCCTGGTGCGCGTAATACAGAGCGCCGGCGAGTACGGGGACAGCGACCACGAGCGTCAGTAGATCCTGACCGTACAGCTGTGGGAGGAGGACCTCGGCGTCCCGGTAGAACCCCGGGACGAACAGCCCAACACCGGTCGCTACAACCGAAAGCACGAGGATGAGCATCGACGACACCACATACGGCCGAGTGAGGCGTCGGGTGGGTTGTGAGGCCGTCATGCCGCCGGATCCCCGGTGGTATCGGGGACGACACCGAGGCGGCCTTCGACGAACGCGGCGATATCTGCTGCGAACGCGTCAACCGCATCCCAGTCGGTGAACTCGATGTCACCGTTCGGTTCCCGCTCCTCGGTGAGCAGGTCTTTTGCGATCTGCTTCATCATGAGGCGCTTCAGGAATCCGTACTCTGAGAACCGGAGCGCGCCGCCGAACTGCCCGATCCGATCCGGATGCCACTGGGTTTCTGTAATAAACGACTCGACGTACCCCGCAGCTTCTTCGCGTTTCTCCTCGTTCGCCGAGGACAGTGAGACCTGGAAGAACGCGGTCGGCATTCCCGACAGGGCGTCTCGATTCTCGGTGACGAAGTCACGGATCTCGTCTTGGTGTTTGCCGACGTGGATCGACGCGCCCACGACGACGGCATCGTACTCTTCTAGGGTGAACGAGTCCGGTCGGTCACGCACGTCGATCGCTCTCGTCTCGTGGCCGCGCTCGCTGATGGTGGCCGCGATCCGCTCTGCGATCTTCGCCGTCTGGCCTTCGCCCGTCCCGTAGAGTACCAGAACAGAACTCACGTGTTCTCACACCTCAGTAGATGCGTTCGCTCCGCCAGTCAATAAATTCTGTTTAGATCCGCAATCCCGTCCGAGTCACGGCCAGGGGGAGTCATTGGTTCAAGGCGTAGTACCTCGGAACTCAGGCTGAGTCCAGCGTTGGTGTGTGCTCACTAGACGGTGTCTGATTCGGCCTCCGGTGGGAGACCAGCGTCTTGGGGGGTTGGTGGGTCGCGATTCCCGAGGCGGTTCGCGCCGTAGACGACGACCAAGAGGATCGCGACCAACACGAGGGGAATGGCGCCGGTAACTTCGGCGAGCAGGTTCAGCCAGGGGTCTGGCGCGCCGTCCGGAATAAGCGCCTCCTGATCGGCGGGGTGGAAGATTCCCATGGCGTTTATCCCGGCATGGAAGACGGCCACGGCGAGGACGCTCCCGCCGGTGCTGTTGTACATCCACGTCCAGAGGATAGATCCGGCAAAGATGGAGACCATCCAGAGGAGTTGCTGGGAGAGCGGCCACCCGCCGTGAGTAGTCGTAGCGTTCAGGAACAGCGGGAGGTGCCAGGCCGCCCACGTGACGCCCACGATGGCACTCGACACCAACGCGCTGTAGGAGCCCTGAAGGATGGGCAACATGAAACCACGCCATCCGAGATCTTCTTGGCCGCCACCCCAGACGGTTCCCCACGCCAACGCGAACAAGTAGATGAGTGGTGATTCGAAGTCGGTGAGGTCGACCGGGCCACCGGCGGCGACGAACAGTAGGACGCCAAGCGAGAGGATGATGAATGGGACTCCGAGTGCGAGCGCCCACCATTTCGCGCCGATACGCCATTTGAACATCTGGCCGACCCAGGTGCGGAGGCTGCCACCGGAGGCCCAGATGACGACCGCCGCGCCGATCGGCGGGCCGAACGCGCCGAAGCCGATCAGGATCGAATGCGTCCAAGAAGCTTCCATGCCCGAATACGCGAGTGCGCCCTGGATAGTCCAGGTGAAGGCGTACGCGATTGCGATGAAGCTCAGGAGACGATGCCGATCGATCCATGCGCGGATACTGGAGCTCATCATCAACGTTTGTGACAGATATCATACTTAACGGTAATCCTGCCGAAACCAAGCCTGAATCCATCCAAGTCGCGGCTATAGGTATCTGTCACACTCCCGTATAGGGACGCTCTCATGTGCCGTGGGGGAGGTCTTGACGACTCCCTCCGAGGACGTCCGCAGAGACTTTACGGGATCTGACAGCGTCTCGGTACCATGACGCGATCGTTCACGCACGGGGATGTCGAACTGGCGTATACCGTCTATGGGAATCCGAGCGATCGGCCACTTGTATTGGTGCACGGGCTGGGCGCCGATCACGCCATGTGGCGACCCCAATGCACCCGGTATCCCGACGAGGGATACTTCCTCATCGTCCCGGATGTCCGCGGGCACGGCGAGTCCGATTGCGGCGAGGGATTCGCCATCGACGACGCCGCGGCCGATCTCGCAGCGCTCCTCGGCGAGGTCGGCGTGGAGCGTGCCACGGTCTGTGGCGTGAGCCTGGTTGGGGTACTCTCCCAGCGGCTCGCCATCGATCACCCCGACCTCGTCGACGCGCTCGTCCTCTCGGATACGTTCAGCGGCGTGCACGGGGCAGTCGCGCGGTTGAATGCGCGAGGTAGCGAAGTTGGCTTATCATTGCTCCCGGGTGTGTTTCAGTGGAAGATCATCGAATCCCACTTCAACGCCCCCGAGCACGAGCAACTCCGCGAGTACTTCCGGACGATGCTGTTCCAGACCGACCCGAGCGTCCTCAAGCAGGCACGACGCGCAATCAACCGGCTCGATTGCCGTGACGAACTCGACCTGATCGACGTCCCGACGCTCGTGCTCGTGGGCCAAGAGAACGGCAAGTGGTTCGTCGAGCTGGCCCGAGAGACCGCGGCTGGCATCGACGGGGCGACGTTCGAGGTCCTCGCCGAGGGGAGCGACCCGTCGAACCTCACCGTCACGCCGGCCTTCGACGACGCCGTCCTCACCTTCCTCAAGAACACCGAGACGGCCTCAGGATAACCAAGCGCCGCACCCACCCGGGAGCGGGCGATTCCGTTTCGGACGCCACACCTGGTATTGGGCAATCCGAGTATCAGTGACGGGGGTCAGTAGTATTCATCGAGGGTGATACGTTGAAGAGCGTCGTAGATTCCTGCCTGGTCGATCGTGGAGACGTTGCTGAGGACGGCGATAGTGTATTCAGGATCGTCGTGGTGCATGGCGATCGCGGAATACCCGGGGATGGTGCCGGTGTGCCCGTAGAGGTCTTCGCCGTCGATACGGAGATGTCTGAGGCCGAGGCCGTACTCCACTTGGGTCGTGACGTCCTCGTCGGGGGCGTCGACGAACGTCCGCATCGCATCAAGAGTTGATTTATCGAGGATACGACCGTTGAAGAGGTCGTTTACGACGCTGGCAACATTCGGAGCCGTCGAGAGGATGCCGCCAGCAGCGTACGCGCCTGTTTCGAGTGACGTACGAAATCCCGTAAGGTTACGGCGGCCGATTTTGAAGATGGATTCGTCGTAGGCGTTCGCTATTGATACGGTCGCGGGATATCCACGGTAGTACGTGGTGTCGTAGCCAAGTTCGTCCCGAACGAGTTGCTTGAGGAGATCGCCGTACGTGGTTCCGGTCACGCGTTCGAGGATGATCCCGAGAAGGATGTAGTTCGAGTTCGAGTACTCGTGACGCGTGCCGGGGCGGAAGCGGAGGCTGTCCCCGCGGATGATGTCGACGAGTTCGGTCGGGGTCCATCGTTTCGTCGGGCGGCCGAAGTACCTGGTGATAAACCAGGAATCTTCGGTGTAGTTCGGGATGCCACTCGTGTGGTTGAGGAGCATTCGAACGGTGATTCCGTCGTCTTCGACAAGATCGATCCATTTCTCGATCGAGTCTGAGAGTGAGAGTACGCCGCGTTGGACATGTTGGAGGACGAGTGTGGCGGTGAGCAGTTTGGTGACGCTCCCGATGTAGAGGTGGTGGGCTGCGCCGAGCGGTCGCTGCCGGTCGTGGTCGGCGTGTCCGGCAACGCCGTCCCAGCCGGTGCCATCGCCGAAGCGGATGGACGCCTGGAGCCCAGTCTGGTTCCGCCGGTCACTGAACGCGTCGAGTACGGTCTGGTAACGGTTCGATGGAACGCGCTGGGCGTTCGGCCCGGTGACGCGAGGCTCGGTTTGTGGCTGACCGTCGAGGCTGGTGCGGTCACGGTCGGCGTGGAGGTACTGAGTGCGTCGCAGCCAGCCGCCTCCGGCGAGGACGCCCGGCCACACCGAGTCCACCTAAGGCTCGCAAGACACGCCGTCGCGTCCCTGACGGATCGGCGTCGGTGTCGCCCAGGTGTTCGTCGTCGGTCCGGGATGACGGCATCGCTCTCATATTCGCTTGCCCGGTCTCATCATTGAAACTTCGCCTCGGCCACATCGACACCACTACGAAACAGCTGGTCAACCAATACTCAGATCGCTCCCTCTCCCGCTTCCTTCGTTGTGATTTTCTCCTAGAGTGGACCCACTCGGCCTGTTTACAGAGCACACGCACCTGAAATCCGCTATTTTGTTGGCCTCGAGGTTCCTCTCAGGTCGAATGTCGGGAGTGAGCCGGGACCTACTGGTTTAGCCACACGTCCACACTTGGCTTTCAGTTTGTACTACCGTCCACGTGTACGAGTGGCCCCGCGTTCACCCTGTGCCATCCCGGCTACCCTTGACGGCCTTGGAAGACGGCCAGTACCAACGCCAGAACGCCAGCGAATACGCCGATGGCGAGTCTGGTCTCGAACTGGATATCAACGAGATTGACGTAGGTCGCTGCGAACGTGACTGTGATACCGTATCCGAACCCAGCGAGGGCTGCGGCCACCCACCGGAGTACATCGGAGACATCGTTATGTTTCAGTAGGATTACGACGGCGACAGCTATTCCAGCGAGGAGTCCGATCGGAAGCCCGATTAATGCTGAGAACTCGAAGGCGAGAAGCTCGATGACAGCCACCGCAACGACGAGGAACACTGTCATCCCTGCACCGATCGCGGTGATAGGGCGACGAGCTCTCATACGATGATATAATTCGTGTACTTAATATTATTCTTGGGCCACTCCCGTTCGGATGACTTCCTAGTGGGGGGCTGGGCCGGATAGTCTTGGGAATCCGGGAGAGAAGATCTCGTTGTGATCCAGGAGATGTCAGTTCGATAACGCCCGCGATACTGGCTGCGGCGTTGTAGACGATACGGCGAGGACATCGCCGATGTGGGCGACCCGAGCACCGCCGGTCGATGCGACGTGGCGGTCGACACCCCGTTCGGGGCGTTCGAGACCGCGTATCTGCCCTGGCAGTGGTGGGATCCGAGTATCCGACGCTCGTGTATCACCACGGCAGTGGGGAGCGTCCGCTCGACCTCGGGCGGTTCAGCACGAACTCATTTCGGCGACTGTTCCTCGGGCTGGAGGAGGAGCTGCCGGTTAATCTCGTTGCCGTCAGGGCTCCGTTTCACGACGGATCGAGTCGAGAGTACGCCCGAGCGATGGGCGATCTGGAGAACTTCGTCGGGATGCTCGCCACCTCGGTGGGGTTACTCGAGGCGCTCACGGAACGGATCGCCGACCGAGCCGACGGGCCCCTCCCGCCAGATATCGTTGCGACCGTCGTCGATGGTGGAATCTCGCTGGCTGGCTACGGGCAGGGAGCGATGGCGCTGGCTGGCCTTGACTTCCTGACGAAGCTCCGAAGCTTCGACGACCCAGTACTCCTCCTCAATGGGGCAGAGGATCGCCTCAATCCCAACGCCGCCGAAACACTCGAACCGAAGCTCCCGGCGGCTGAGACCAGCGTGGTTCCGGACGCAGGACGCACCTGTAGTATCGAGCGTCCCGACAAGTACACCGCGATCATCCGAGAGTTCGCTACCGAACGCGTCTGGGCAGGTGACGACGATGTGACCGACGAATCTGGGTCCAAAGCATAACACTCACTGCGGCGATGCTGTTGCTGATGATTGACTACACGACAGAGAGGGACGTTTTTGAGCGGGTTCCGTTCAGCATCTCACAGTGGCACCAACTCGTGAGACCCGATGTTCCGTCTTTCGCCGGATTGCTCGAAAATCGCAGGTTGAGTGGCCGGTGTACGATTCAACGCCGCTGTATGATCGAAATTCGCTAGCAGGACTAGAGTCGGACGTTCGTACTGTTTCGGAAGTGTGGTTCGGCCTCGTCGCCCATACCTCTATTGAACAGTTCGTCTGTAGGTTTCCATTGGCATACTTCCGGAACTTTCCCACCGCGGAAGATCCATATAGCGATATACAATTTACTAATGAAGCTATGCCGCTAAGAATGGCTCTCGTACCCAATACCACCGGATTAGCTCTCACAAAACCACATAGCGCCCGAAATCACTTACCCTGTCTTAGTTGAGTAAGACAGAGTAAGTTCTTAGTGACCCTCACCCGTGGCCCCAAACGAGGCAGATTCAGAATCATGGCCGACGCTTCCACTGACGGACGCTCCAGCCCGACCGCTGCTGGAGCGGCGTTCCGACGACACAACCCTCACACTCCGGAAGTCCAATGACGGGTCGCCGCTCCGTCGAGACTGCGATCGACGACACATTCACGAAATACCTCATGGACAAGGGGAAGGGTGACGCCGGCGAGCAGGGCGCGTACCGTGCCGACGCCGAGCGCGAGCTGCATCGATTCCGGCGCTGGTGTCTTGGTGAGACGGCTGACCCGGTAAACGCCTCCCCGCCCGAGTCGTGGGCTGGCGTTGTCGACAGCGACACCATCCGGTTCGCGGATCTCGACACCACAGTGTTCTCAGACTACGCGCGCTACCTCTCGACCGCCGGCTACGCCGCCGGGACCGTGCTTACTTACTACGCCCACGTCGCGTCTTGGTGCGGATGGGCACACGCACAGGGCTACATCCCGCGGCACTACGCCCGCGAGTCCGATGCCGAAGACCCGCTCCCCGAGAACGACGGACGCCGCCCAGGTGACCAGCAGGCGTGGGAGTCGGTCCATCGCGACCTGATTACGCAGTTCGTCGATCGTCGCGTCTCCGAGGCATTCGACGCGCTCGGCGCGATCGAGGTGCCCCACGCCGACCGGGGCGACCCGGAGAGCGAGGCGTGGCAGGCCAAACAGCGGGCTCGGTTCGAGGCATACCAGCGCTGTCGCGAGCAGGCGCTCGTGTACGTCGTCGCCTACACCGGCCTCCGCGGCGCGGAGTTTCTCTCCGCGCCGAAAGAGGATCACGAGGGCCGCAACGGGGTTCGCTGGCGTGACGTTTCGTTTGCGGACAGCAGCGTCACGGTGTTCCGGAAGAGTCGCGAGTGGAAGGCGGCCTCACTCCCTCAGCCCGTCATCACGCCGTTGAAGCGATACTCCGAGGTGTTGGACGTGCCCAAGTCGTGGCCGGTGTTCACGACGCTGCACCGGCCGTCGCTCGCCTCACACGTCATCGAGGGGCTCGCCGACGCCGGCCTCGACGACGACGCGATCGAGCGCGTCCGCAGTGGGACGCCTGACCTGATCGCCGCCGCCGAGTACGATCTCAACGAACCGAAGCCCCTCACGACGGATGGGGCACGGTCCATCATGAAACGACTCTGGACGCATGATGAGCTCGCTGAGCGCCGTGCGGATCTCGATCTTTCCTTCGATGGCGATTATCTCGAACTGCATGGTGGTCGACGGGGGGTCGGGGAAGTGCTTGTTCGACAGTTCGGATACGCCGCTGCTGCGCGATATCTCGACAACAGTGAGGAACAGGTCCGCGAGGCGTACCAGCACATCGAGGCCGCTGAACGCGCCGACATGGCGACCGACGCGTTCTCACAGACGGATCAGCGGGTAAACGATCGATAGCGGTATGCAGTGAGACTAAGACCAGAAATAAGTCAAGAACTGCTGTTCGTGGCCTTGATATTGTTCTGAGCCGTCTCACAAAGATATCTAAGACATAGAACTGAGAAAACAATCTAAGATAACTAAGATTAGTAAGTTAGGCACATGTCTAAGATATGTGTCTTAGATTTCTTAGTTGTCTAAGTAAGCTATCTTAGATAGTTGGATGAGTGTCTGACGTACATTCATTAGCTAAGAGCCGAATCATGGCTATATGCTCGCGTATACGGTATACAGTGAAGCGGGTGGGGTCGGTAAAACTTCACTCGCAGCGAATGCGGCAGTTGCTCACCAACGAGCGGGCCTCGACGTACTTGTGGTCCCTCTTGACCCACAAGATGGCGATTTAAGCCGCCTTCTTGGGGTTGACACCAATCGAGCAGACGCCAGTGCGGATAGCTTAGTCCGTCACATGGTTGGAAGCCCACGCGGTCCACTTGAGGATCTCATCGAAACAGCGGAAGGAATTGACATCATTCCAGAACATAACTCGCTGTCTGATCTCACCCAGCACCTCGATAGAGAACAAGAAAAGGCCGAAGACTTTGGTGACGCATACAACGTCCACGCACAGTTGCGACGGGTTCTCGGCGAAGCGGGCGTACCCGACAAATACGATATACTCATCTGCGATCCACCGGCAACCGAAGGATCGCATCTCTATAACGCGATTTATGCAACGCGGAATCTGCTGCTTCCGATTGAGCCATCGGCAAAGGGGAAAGCTGCCGTCGAAGGACTCGAAGAGCTCGCGACGAACTTTGCGGACCAGCTCAACATCGATGTCGGCGTGTTAGGTGCGGTGCCGATCGGATTCAAGGGCACACGCGATCAGGAAGAGATGCTCGAAACAATCCCGTATGAGGTCCCCGAAGTCATCGGAGACCGAACGTCGTTGATGGAGGGTTGTTGGCGTCAGCAGTGTTCCGCGTTCAACTACGTTCAGACTCACCGTAATCGTCGACGTGACTACGAGGTAGAGACGCTTGCGCAGTTTGACCGTATTGGCCGATTCATCGAAGGCGAAGGCGGAATTGAGGCGCCGAATCCACCTGAGCCAGGAGCTCTTGATGAGGACGAACAAGAGGTGACCGCGTGATGGGGGGATTTAAAAGCGGAGCTGCTGACGACGACTGGGGGAGCACAGAGACAACCAACGAGGCTGACGCTACCTCAGAAGCTGATCCTACCGACAGAACGACAGAACCAACAGAAAGTGATACATCAGATACTGCGATACAAACTACGAGAGACAGTAAGCCTCGATCGTCTCGACAAGAGCTCCCCTGGGTACTTACCCGAAGCAGTATTACCGACGGCCGTGAGCAGACTGTCCAACTTCATCTCCAGCAATCGACGGTCAACACCCAGCGTGAGACGACACGAACGCTAGAGTCAGAGCTCGGAGAGTCAGTCAAAAAGGCCGATCTGCGTGAAGCTGCGCTACTTGTCGGACTTCAACACACAGATGAAATCGTTGCGACGCTCCGGGAATGGGGGTACGACTTGGAGTGAACTACCCTGCTACCCGCCGCCTTCGGCGCCTCTTTGAGAAAGAGTAAGCTCGACTCAATTCTGGAAAAGTAGCAGGCACAGGTTGTTCTCGATAGCGACGTTTCAGCCGTCGTAGTCGATATACTCGGCTTCCCATTCAGCTCGTGCCTCGATCTCTCTGGTGCCTCGACGAGTAGTCGTGTGCTCGTTGGTTCGTCGATCGCGCTGACTCTTTTCCACGAGCCCTTTCTCAACAAGCGTGTCGAGATTCGGATAGAGACGGCCGTGGTGGATCTCTTTTTCGTAGTAGTCCTCGAGCTCGTCTTTGATCGCAAGCCCATGTGGATCATCCAGACCAGCGATTACGTACAATAAGTCCCGCTGAAAGCCCGTAAGATCATACATGTCCTAATCACGAGGAAATCACCAACGACATCCTCCTCGATGCAGCCGAAGACGCTCGGGCACAAATTAAGCAGAAAAGCCTCGATTCACTTACCCCATACCAGCGCGTCGTCTACAATATCGTTTGCGACCACGGCCCGCTCGGACCAAGCGAGATCCACGACCGCTATACTGAGGCGGTCGACGACCCGCCGACGAAGCACACCGTTCGGACCTACCTTTCGAAGATGGCCGACTACAACCTCCTCGAAACAGAAGGCACGAGTCGTGACCGCGAGTACTCACTCGTCGATTCGGTAGCTGCGTCGCCGATCTCACAAATCGATAGTGAGGGTCGGAATACGCCCGTTCTGTAGTCAGGCGTTGTCCGACGGCGTTTTACACCGTTGCCCGTGTTGATACACGTGGATCTTCATTCCGTCCGAAACACGTGGACAGACCGGGCGGGCGAATACTCACCAGCGTACTACGCACATTACGGTCCGAATGAGACGAGCACGGTAATTCGCGATATTCTCAGCGGACACCTCCCTCGTGACGCAACGGTTCTCGAACTCGGGTGTGGGTCTGGCCGTCATCTCAAACACCTCGCCAACGGCGGCTTCGAAAACCTCTCTGGCGTCGACATCAACGCCGAGGCATTCGACACGATGCGGAAGACCTACCCCACACTCGCCGCCGACGGAACGTTTCACTGCGGGCCGATAGAAGACATCATCGGAGACTTCGACGACGGACAGTTCGATGCGGTGTATTCGGTCGAAACGCTCCAACACCTCCATCCCGATGTTGAGTGGGCCTTCGAGGACGTAGCTCGAGTGACGAATAACATCTTGGTTACAGCGGAGGTCGAGGCTCCAATACGTGATTCATCGTCGTCTGACCCAGATGTGAACTACGTCGACGAGGGCACTCCCCTGTACTACCGAGACTGGAATCACATCTTCACCTCGTTAGATCTCGTGGAGGTCGACGTCGTCCACGGCAATCGAGACACTACTCGGACCTTCCGCGTGTCGAACTGACTGCTGATTTCCGTAGAAGAGAGTATGTACCGTGATGATGGCCGAACTTAACCAACAACTTGCCGGACTATCCCAAATTGTTGGTTAACTAGAAGACGGGGTGACGGCGACCGCGGAAACCGTCTTGGAATCAGCCGACCAGTGACGAAAATCCGGTGGCAGAGTTCGGGTTGGCGTTTGTTGGATTATTTCGCTCTGTTGAAATCCTGAAGAACTGATAAGATCGGCGTGAGAGATACAGAGGATGTAGTCAGCACGGGGACTGCGTTATTTTCTCAAAATGAATCCTGAACCAACCGATAGAACTTGCCTGCGAACTGATCAGTCGTTTACGATTTCAAAAAAGTTATCACAAACACCACTCGAACTGGTTTTGATGCCCTCCAAAACAGATGAACTACTTGAATCGATTCGCTATCTACTCTTCATAATTGTATTTTTGCTCGGGCTTGGAGTTGCGGCACTCGGTGATATCGCTGTTGCGGTACGTGGTTACACGACAGGGATATCGACTGCTGCTCGCTCAATTGGGGGCGTAGTCGTACTTACAGGACTTGTGCTTCTCTTTAATACGGTGCTTCGACCGAACGGGAACCCAGACTCAGCGAACTAAGTTTATCAAGTAATTTGTGATTTCCCTGTACTGACCGAATCGAACTATGCTGATTTCGTCACTGCGACGTGCCACATTCGCGCCCTGGGCCTTGTTTAGACGCTCGA
>NZ_NHPF01000149.1:0-6049 GCF_002252925.1 Halorubrum sp. Ea8 | reverse complement strand
ATTCTTAACTTAACATCACCTGTGGAATCGGGGTAACTGTTAAGACGCCCCACTGAGATCCGTCTTCTGATGAGCGCGCAAACACCATCAGGAGACCGGCTCGCCGAGTGGGCCGAGCTGGTCGACGAAGACGTACCCGAGGAGCACCGAGAGGAGCGCTCCGTCGAGCGATAACTTTCACCCCGCTTCGCGAAGGCTTTAGGCCGACGGCGGCGAAGCGTCGCCGATGGCGACCGAGGCCGCCGGCATCGACAGACCCCTGCTCGTCGACGACTTCCTTCAAGAGCGCCGCTACCAGCTCCAGCTGGCGGCGTCCGCGGCCGACGAACACACCCTCGTCTGCCTCCCGACCGGCCTCGGCAAGACCACGGTCAGCCTGCTCGTCACCGCCGAGCGGCTCCACGAGGCCGGCGGGAAGGCCCTCTTCTTAGCCCCCACCAAACCCCTCGTCCAGCAGCACGCCGACTTCTACCGCGAGGCGCTCTCGATCCCGGACGACGAGATCGTCATCTTCACCGGGGACGTGAAGCCGGACGACCGCGCCGCGCTCTGGGCGGACGCCCGGATCGTGATCGCGACCCCGCAGGTCGTCGAGAACGACCTCGTCGGCAACCGGATCTCGCTGCGCGACGTGACCCATCTGACCTTCGACGAGTGCCACCGCGCGACCGGAGACTACGCGTACGTCTACATCGCGGAGCGGTACCACGCCGACGCGGCCGACCCGCTGGTCACCGGGATGTCGGCCTCGCCCGGCGGCGACACCGAGGAGATCGAGACGGTCTGCGAGAACCTCGGGCTCTCGAACGTGGAGGTGATGACCGAGGACGACGCCGACGTCGACGAGTACACCCACGACACCGACGTCCAGTGGGAGCAGGTGACGCTCCCGGACGAGGTCCTCGAGATCCGGGACGCCCTCAACGAGGTGATCACCGACCGGCTGGAGAAGCTGAAGTCGCTCGGGGTGACGAACACGACGAACCCGGACCTCTCGCAGAAGGACCTCAACGCGATGCGCGGGAAGCTGAAGAAGATGATGGACAACGACCAGTCGGACGGGTACAAGGGGATGAGTACCCACGCCGAGGTGATGAAGCTCCGGCGCGCGACCGAGCTGGTCGAGACCCAGTCGGTCGAGTCCGTCCGACGCTACTTCGAGCGCCAGCGCGAGGCCGCCCGCTCGTCGGGCGCCTCGAAGGCGAGCCAGCGGATGGTCGCGGACCCCAAGGTGCGGGAGGCGATGCGGAAGACGGAGTCGTTCGACGGGCTCCACCCGAAGTTCTCGAAGGCGCGGATCCTGCTCGCGGAGACGCTCGGCATCAACGAGGGCGAGCGCGCGATCCTGTTCACGGAGTCCCGCGACACCGCGGAGGCGCTCGTGGAGTTCCTCTCCGCGAGCTTCGACGTGCGGAAGTTCGTCGGCCAGGGCGACAAGGAGGGCTCCGACGGGATGACGCAGAAACAGCAGCAGGAGACCCTCGACGAGTTCAAGGCCGGCGCGTTCGAGGTGCTCGTCTCCACGTCGGTCGCCGAGGAGGGGCTCGACGTCCCCGAGGTCGACCTGGTCTGCTTCTACGAGCCCGTCCCGACCGCGATCCGCTCGATCCAGCGCAAGGGGCGGACGGGGAGACAGGCCGAGGGGAAGGTGGTCGTCCTGATGGCCGAGGACACCCGCGACGAGGCGTTCTTCTGGATCTCGCGGCGCCGCGAGAAGAAGATGGCCAGCCAGCTCGCCGAGCTGAAGGAGGCCACCGACGACATCGAGGAGACCGTCGGCGACGACGGACAAGCGGGCCTCGACGCGTTCGCCGGGGGGTCCGACGGCGCCGATGACGCCGGTGCCGACGCGGGCGTCGCGGGTGACGAAGGCACCGCGACCGAGGGTGACACGGCCGACGGCGACGCGACCGAGGGTGACGCGGCCGACGGCGACGCGACCGAGGGTGACGCGGCCGACGGCGACACCGGCGACGCCGGCCTCACCGACTTCGCCGCGGAGGCCCGGGCGGGCGGAGACGAGGCGGGCGACGCCGAGGAGTCGGGCGCCGATGACGACAGCACCGATGACGGCAGCGCCGACGACGGCGTCGTCGCCACCGCCGGCGTCGACGAAGGCGTCGAGGTCGTCGTCGACCAGCGCGAGCTCGACTCCTCCATCGCCAAGGACCTCTCGACGCGCGACGGGCTCGTCACCCGGCTGGAGACGCTCGCGGTCGGCGACTACGTGCTCTCCGACCGCGTCGCCGTCGAGCGGAAGTCGGCGGCCGACTTCGTCGACTCGATGCTCGACGCCGACCGCTCGATGTTCGAGCAGGTCGGCGAGCTCTCGCGGGCGTACGCCCGACCGGTGATGGTCGTCGAGGGGACGAACCTCTACGGTCAGCGCGACATCGACCCCAACGCGATCCGCGGCGCGCTCGCGTCGCTCGCGGTGGACTTCGACGTGAGCGTCCTCCGGACCGAAGGCGAGGGCGACACCACGGAGCTGCTCGCGACGATCGCGAAGCGCGAGCAGGAGACGCGCGACCGCGAGGTGAGCGTCCACGGCGAGAAGACGACGAAGACCCGCGCGGAACAGCAGGAGTACGTCGTCTCCTCCATCGCCGACATCGGTCCGGTCACGGCCCGGACCCTCCTCGAACACTTCGGCACCGTCGAGGCCGTGATGACCGCGCCCGAGGACGACCTCTTGGAGGTCGACGGCGTCGGTCCGGTGACCGCGGAGCGAATCCGCGAGGTCGTCGGCAGCGAGTACGAGTAGCGCTTCCCCCGGACCGCGCGAGCCGTTCAGTCGAACCCGCTCACCAGCGTCACCACCCACTGACCGAGGTCGTACTCGGACCTGACCTCCACGCGCGTCACCCACTTCACCCACTGGAACCCCCGCCGGTCGGGAGCGACGAGCCGGGCCGGCGCGCCGTGGCCGTGGCTCAGTCGCTCGCCGCCGACGTGCGTCGCGAGGAGTGCGTCTTCGGCCTCTTCTATCGGGAGGCTCCAGCGATACCCCGTGACGGACGTGAACCGGACGTAGGCCGCGTCGCCGTCGAGTTCTCCGGCCGCGTCGAGCAGGTCGCCGACGCGGATCCCGCCCCACTCCTGCACCGTGTACCAGCCGCTGGTGCAGTCGAGCAGCGCCTCCCGGTCGTGGTCGGCGGCGAGGTCCGCCGCGGTCAGGTCGACGGGGTCGCTCACGAGTCCCTCGACCCGCAGTCGGTACCCGTCCCGGTCGATCGGATCGGGGTCGTCGGCGACCCACGAGGTGACCGGGAACGCGCCGTTCCCGTCGCCCTCGCGGGGCTGTGACCCGGTGAACCGCCGGTCCGCGCCGGCCGTGTCGAGCAGGTCGTTGACGCCCTGCTGGAGCCGGTAGGTCGCGGCGCCGGCGGCCAGCAGGACGGTGTACCGAACCGCGGTCCGGCGGCGCTCGAAGTCGACCCGCCGCGGGAGCCGGAACCGGGTCGCGGCGTGCGCGGCCACGAGCGGGAGGAGGGCCAGCCCGAAGCCGACGTGGACGGAGAGGAGCGTCCAGTAGGAGAGCCGCACGTCGACTCCGAACACCCAGACGACGCCGGTCGCGAGCGCGCCGAGCGCGGCGACGAGCGTCAGGACCGACAGCGCCGTCGACCGCTGCCACAGGCTCGGGTCCGTGAGCCGGCGGCGGACGCGCGCGAGCTTCCACGCGAGCAGCGCGACGATGCCGACCCCGAGCGCGCGGTGGAGCCAGAACAGCGGCCACCCATCGGGGACGCCGACGGTGAACGAGACGAGCCCGGTGAGGACCTCCGCGGCCACGAACGCGAACAGCGACCAGTCGACCGCGCGCGGCGGCGGCTCCAGCCGGTCGAGGGCGCCGCGGAGTCGGGATCTCGCTCCCATCTCGGCCGTGGTACGTGCTAGCGAGACAAAACGGTGCGGTCGCGTCGCCCCCGCGCCCCGGCCGCCGCACGCGCCCCGTCAGAGGTCGTACGTCTCGCCGTCGACCGCGAGCGGCTCCGCGAACGCCTCGTCGGGCGGGTAGTAGTGCGCGACGTGGACGAGCCGAGTCCGGTCGGCGTCCAACTCCTCGGCGAGCGCGAGCGCACCCTCTCGGGTCATGTGCTTCGTGCCGAAGGTGCGCGGGACGCCGTCGGGCCCCTCGTGTCGCCCACCGATCGGGTGGTACTCGCAGAGCGAGGCGGGGACGATGGCGTCGGCCAGCAGGAGGTCGGCGCCGGCGAGCGCCTCGCGGGAGCGCTCGGGCACGTCGTAGCTCGTGTCGCCCGTCAACGAGAGTTTCGCGCCCGTCTCCGGGTCCTCGATGACGACGCCGTAACACAGCAGCGGCGGGTGGTCGACCGGGACGAAGCGGACCTCGAACCCGCAGGTCTCGAAGGGCTCGAACGGATCGCGGGCGTGGACGCCGATCCGGTCTTCCAGGTAGTCGTACTTCTCGCGGATCGTCTCGGCGACGCTCCGGTCGGTGGCGGGGTCGGTCTCGTTCGGCGCGTGCACCGGCAGTCCGTCGACCAGTCGGTAGACGTTGCCGAGGCCGTCGAGGTGGTCGAAGTGGATGTGCGTCACGATGCCGGCGTCGGGCAATTTGACGTCGTGAGCGAGGAACTGGCTCCGGAAGTCCGGACTGAAGTCGACGAGCAGCGACTCGCCGGTGCGCTCGTTTGCGACGTGGACCGAGAACCGCGAGCGCGACACCCCCCGCTCGCGCGCCGCGGCGCAGGTGTCGCAGTCGCAGCCGACGGTCGGCGTCCCGGTCGTGTCGCCGGTGCCGAGGAGCGTGACCCGCATCTCGGCTCCGTCTCGGCGACCCATCGACTTAGCGTCCGTGGTCGGTCGCGCCGGAACGTCGGCCCCCGATTTATAAACGCGTCAGGCCCGACCTCCCGATATGCACGACGCCAGCGAACTCGTCCTCGCGCGGCTCCCCTCGGGCGTCCCGATCCGGACGACCGTCCACGCGTACGGCGAGGGCCGCCTCGTCGACGGCCCGGACGGCCCCGAACTCGACCTCCCGGCCGACGGCGGCCCCGTGATCTACGCGCAGGCCGCACAGCACGGCCGCGAGGTGAACGGCACCGCGGTCCTCCGGCGGCTCCACGAGCGACTGACCGGCGGGTCCGGCGGGGCTCCGGACGCGGCCGCCCTCGACGGCACCCTCGTGACGGTCCCCGTCGCCGACCCGCTCACCTTCGACCGCGTCTCGTACACCACGCCGGAACCGCTCGACTCGACCCACTCGAACATGAATCGCTGTTGGCCCGGCGACGACGAGGGGACGCTCCACGAGCGCATGGCGGCCCGGCTCTGGTCGTTCGCGAGCGCGGCGGACGCGATCGTGGACCTCCACACCGGGTCGCCGGCGATGCTCACGCACACCGTCTACATGCGCGGCGACGAGGACTGCCGGTCGCTCGCGGAGGCGTTCGGGACCGACCTCCTGCTCGCGGAGGCGGCGGGCGACGAGGCGGACGCGGAGTGGAGCGAGCGCGGCTTCGCCGGCAAGCTCCGCGTCGCCGCCACCCGAGAGGGGATCCCCACGATCACGCCGGAGCTCGCGCACAGCCGCGAGGTCGTCCCCGAGGCCGTCGACGCCGGGTTGAAGGGGACGCTCGGCGTCCTCCGGCGGGAGGGGCTGCTCCCGGGCGACCCCGAGCCGTGGGACGGCACCGTCGCGCGGAACCACCTCGGACGCGTGAACGCCGCCGAGTCGGGGCTGTTCACCCCGGAGCGTGACCTCGCCGTCGGCGACGAAGTGGTCGACGGAGAGCGGCTCGGCGCCGTCCACGACCCGACGACGTTCGAGCCGCTGCAGACCGCGACGGCCGACCGCGACGGGATCGTCTACTCGATCGCCCGCGAGTCGACGGTCACCGCGGGCGCGACGCTCGTCGGCGTCGCGGAGCGGCTGGAGGAGTGACCGCCGGGGATCGGAGGCCGGGGCGCCCGCCGGCGCTCACGGCTGTCGCACGCGGATCTGTCCGTTCGCGTCGACGGTGACGAACAGGCGACTGCGCACCTCGCGGCCGTGGACCGCGTCGCCGGCGCGGTCGCC
>NZ_NHPF01000007.1:0-30962 GCF_002252925.1 Halorubrum sp. Ea8 | reverse complement strand
GTCTCGTGGGCTCGGGGGTAGCGTCGCCGGAGCATGAAGGTATTTGCGCCCGCGGCTCCCGAGTGCGGGTATGTTCATCCTGGTGAACCTCAAGGCGTACCCGTGCGATCCGATCGAAGTCGCGACCGCCGCCAGCGACGTCGCCGAGGCGTCCGGCGCTCGGATCGCGGTCTCGCCGCAGGCGGCCGACCTCGCCCGCGTCGCGGACACCGGCGTCGAGACGTGGGCCCAGCACGTCTCGCCGAACGACCACGGCTCGCACACCGGGTCGACGCTCGCCGAGGCCGTCGCCGACAACGGCGCCGAGGGGACGCTCGTCAACCACTCCGAGAAGCGGCTGAAGCTCGCCGACGTCGACGGCGCCGTCCGCGCGGCCGAGCGCGCCGACTTGGAGACGATCGTCTGCGCGAACAACCCCGCGCAGGTCGGCGCGGCCGCGGCGCTCGGCCCCGACGCCGTCGCCGTCGAGCCCCCGGAGCTTATCGGCGGCGACGTCTCCGTCTCGACGGCCGACCCCGGGATCGTCGAGGACGCGGTCGCGGCCGCCGACGCGGTCGACCCCGACGTCGACGTGTTCTGCGGCGCCGGCGTCTCGACCGGCGAGGACGTGGCCGCCGCGGGTGACCTCGGCGCGTCCGGGATCCTGCTGGCCTCCGGCGTGGCGAAGGCCGACGACCCGCGGGCGGCGCTGGAGGACCTCGTCTCCGGGCTCTGAGCGCGGCGACCGCCGCGGGAGCGGGCCGATCGCCTCGCACCGGCCATCGTCGCAGGTCCCTGCGCTTGCGGATCTGTATAAAGACACCGGTGCGAGCAGTTCACACGATCGGCGAAACCGCACGACGTGAGCGGTATCAGCTGACCGACGAGATCGCGCCGTCTAGTAACCTTTAACCGACACAAGCCGCTAACTTTGGCTAAGATGGCGAGCAACAAGATCCTCGGTATCGACCTCGGTACCACCAACTCCGCGTTCGCGGTGATGGAGGGCGACGAGCCCGAGATCATCGCGAACGCGGAGGGCGACCGGACCACGCCCTCCGTCGTCGCCTTCGCCGACGACGACGAGCGGCTCGTCGGGAAGCCGGCGAAGAACCAGGCCGTCCAGAACCCCGACCGCACGATCCAGTCGATCAAGCGGCACATGGGCGAGGACGACTACACGGTCGAGATCGGGGACGAAGAGTACACGCCCGAGCAGGTCTCGGCGATGATCCTCCAGAAGATCAAGCGCGACGCCGAGGAGTACCTCGGCGACGACGTCGAGAAGGCGGTCATCACCGTCCCCGCGTACTTCAACGACAAGCAGCGGCAGGCGACCAAGGACGCCGGCGAGATCGCCGGCTTCGACGTCGAGCGGATCGTCAACGAGCCGACCGCCGCCTCGATGGCGTACGGCCTCGACGACGAGTCCGACCAGACCGTCCTCGTGTACGACCTCGGGGGCGGCACGTTCGACGTGAGCGTGCTCGACCTGGGCGGCGGCGTCTACGAGGTCGTCGCCACGAACGGCGACAACGACCTCGGCGGCGACGACTGGGACGAGGCGCTCATCGACCACATCGCCGACGAGTTCCGGAACGACCACGGGATCGACCTCCGCGAGGACCGCCAGGCGCTCCAGCGCCTGAAGGACGCCGCCGAGGAGGCGAAGATCGAGCTGTCGAACAAGAAGGAGACGACGGTCAACCTCCCCTTCATCACCGCGACCGACAGCGGTCCGGTCCACCTCGAACAGTCGATCACCCGCGCGACGTTCGAGAACCTCACCGGTGACCTGATCGAGCGCACCGTCGAGCCGACCGAACAGGCGCTCTCCGACGCCGGCTACGACAAGGGCGACATCGACGAGGTCATCCTCGTCGGCGGCTCGACCCGGATGCCGCAGGTCCAAGAGCAGGTCGAGGAGCTCGTCGGTCAGGAGCCGAAGAAGAACGTCAACCCCGACGAGGCGGTCGCGCTCGGCGCGGCCGTCCAGGGCGGCGTGCTCTCCGGCGACGTCGACGACATCGTCCTGCTGGACGTCACCCCGCTCTCGCTCGGGATCGAGGTGAAGGGCGGCCTCTTCGAGCGGCTCATCGAGAAGAACACCACCATCCCGACCGAGGAGTCGAAGGTGTTCACCACCGCCGCCGACAACCAGACTTCGGTCAACGTCCGCGTCTTCCAGGGCGAGCGCGAGATCGCCGAGGAGAACGAGCTGCTCGGCGCGTTCCAGCTCTCCGGCATCCCGCCGGCGCCCGCCGGAACCCCCCAGATCGAGGTCTCGTTCAACATCGACGAGAACGGGATCGTCAACGTCGAGGCCGAAGACCAGGGCTCGGGGAACGCCGAGTCGATCACCATCGAGGGGGGCGTCGGCCTCTCCGACGAGGAGATCGAAGAGATGCAGGAGGAGGCCGAGAAGCACGCCGAAGAGGACGAGGCCCGCCGCGAGCGGATCGAGGCCCGCAACGAGGCCGAGACGACGATCCAGCGCGCCGAGACCCTCTTAGAGGAGAACGAGGAGGACCTCGACGAGGACCTCATCGGCGACATCGAGGACTCGATCGAGGACGTCGAGGCGGTGCTCGAGGACGAGGACGCCGACACCGACGAGATCGAGTCGGTCACGGAGGCGCTCACGGAGGAGCTCCAGGAGATCGGCAAGCAGATGTACGAGGGACAGGCCGCACAGGCCGGTCCGGGCGGCGCAGGCGGCGCCGCCGGCGGTCCCGGCGGTATGGGCGGTGCGGGCGGTCCGGGCGGCGCGGCCGGCCCCGGCGGCGCGGGCCCCGACGGCGACGACGAGGAGTACGTCGACGCCGACTTCGAGGACGTGGACGAGGACGAGGAGTAGCGTCGGCGCCCTCGCCTTCGGACGCGCCCCTTAACACGACCCAGCCACGAACGATCAATAACGAACGTAACGCATGAGCGAAGATTTCTACGACGTCCTCGGCGTGTCGCGGGACGCCAGCGAGGAGGAGATCAAGAAGGCGTACCGCAAGAAGGCCGCCGAACATCACCCGGACGTCAGCGACGACGACGACGCCGAAGAGCGGTTCAAGAAGATCCAGAAGGCCAAGGAGGTGCTCACCGACGAGGAGAAGCGCCGCCAGTACGACCAGCTCGGTCACGACCGCTTCACCGAGGCCGACAAGCGCGGCGCGACGGGCGGCGGCGGTCCCGGCGGGGCGGGCGGTCCCTTCGGGGGAGCCGGCGGCGCGGGCGGCGCCGGCGGGTTCGAGGACATCTTCAACCAGTTCTTCGGCGGCGGCGGTGGTCGCGGCGGTCGCGGCGGCCGCGACGATCGCCCCCGTCAGGGACGGGACCTCCGTACGGGGCTCACGATCGACCTCGAAGATGCGTTCGAGGGGGCGACCAAGGAGGTCACGCTCACCCGCCCCACGGCCTGTGACACCTGCGACGGCGCGGGCCACCCGCCGGACGCCGACGTGCAGACCTGCCCTCAGTGTAACGGGCGCGGGCAGGTCCAGCAGGTCCAGCAGACGCCGCTCGGCCGCGTCCAGCAGACCTCGACGTGCCCGCGCTGCGAGGGCGAGGGCGAGCTGTACAGCGAGGACTGTTCCGATTGCGGCGGCGACGGCGTCGTCCGCGAGGAGGCGACGCTCTCGGTGGAGATCCCGCCGGGGATCCGCTCCGGCCAGAGCCTCCGGATGGAGCGCGAGGGCGCGCCCGGCGAGAACGGCGGGCCCAACGGCGACCTGCTCATCGAGGTCGACGTCGACATCGGCGACCGGTACGAGCGCGACGGCGACGACCTCCGCGTCAGCGAGGCGATCTCCTTCCCGCAGGCCGTCTTCGGCGACACGGTCGAGGTCGAGACGGTCGACGGCACCGTGGAGATGGACGTCCCCGCCGGCACCCAGAGCGGCGAGACGTTCCGACTGGAGGGGAAGGGGATGCCCCGGCTGCGGCGCCGCGGCCGCGGCGACCTCTACGTGCAGGTGGGCGTCGTGATCCCCGACTCGCTCAACGAGGAGCAGCGCGAGGCGCTGGAGGCGTTCGCCGAGGCCGGCGGCGAGGACATCGACGTCGGCGGCGGCTTCTTCGAGCGGCTGAAGAGCTCCTTCTAACGCACTCACCCCTATCAACCCGTAGTTTTTCCGGCGCGCGCCGCCTATCACGGTCCATGGGCTACGACACCACCGCCTACGACGACGTCGAACCGCGCGCGCCGGGGATGTACTTCCTCCGCGACGCGCTCGACTGCGAGAGCCTCGGCGTGACGGTCGTCGAGGCCGACGACGGCTGGGAGGGGATGGAGCACGACCACGCCGACGCCGGCCACGAGGAGGTGTACGTGCTGCTCCACGGCGCGGCGACGCTGACCGTCGACGGCGAGGCCGTCGAGCTCGGTCCGGGCGACGCCGTCCGGGTCGACGCCGACTCGACGCGCGACCTCGCCTTTTCGGCCGACGGCTCGCGGATGGTCATCGCCGGCGCGCCCTGACGCGAGCGCTCGACCCCGGACGGACCCGCCACTCCTCGTTTTTAAGTCGCGGCCGCCCCGAGTCGCGGACATGGACGTCGTCGGCGATATCCTCGCTCGCGACCGGCGGAGTCGCGACGTCGCGCTCGTCACGCCCGACGAGCGCGAACGCACGTATCGGGACCTGATCACCAACGGGTACAAGTCGGCGAACGTGCTCCGCTACCTCGGCGCGCGGGAGGGGTCGACCGTGGCAGTCGAGCCGGCGCCCGGACTCCACACGACGCTCGCCTTCCTCGGCGCGGCCGCGCTGGGCGCCCCGGTCCGGTTCGACCCCGAGACCGGGATCGCGCGCGGCGACCGCGTCGTCCTCGTCGACGTGGTCGACGAGTCGACGACGGAGCCGGCCCCCGGCACCGGCCTCGCCGCCTTCGGCGGACCGCCGGAGCGACCCGAGACGACCCACTGGGAGCAGGAGCTGTGGAGCGAGAATCCGGGGATGCCCCCCAGCGGAGTCGGCCCGGACGACATCGTGCTGCGCGAGACGGACGGCGAGGGACCGGACCGGAGCGGGAGCGTCACTCACCGCGCGCTCCTCGACGCGGCCGCGTCGGTCGCCGGCGAGCACGGGCTCGAACCGGGTGATTCGGTGACGCTCCGCGGTGACCTCTCGGACCCGCGGGCGCTGGCCGCGGGCCTCGTCGCACCGCTCGCGGCGGGCGCGACGTCCGTCCTCGTGGGTGAGGAGACGGACAACGGCGAACCGACCGTGACCGTCGAGCGGGAGGACGGCGGCTCGCGACGGGTGGCGCTCCCGGCGCTGGGCGAACGCTAAGACAAAGCGACGAGAGCGGCGGCGGTCGCCTCAGTCGTCGGCCGGGTTCGGCGGCGCCGACCGGTCCCGCTCGTGGAGGTGACACGCCGACTCGTGGCCGGGCTCGTGGCTGGTCCGCTGGGGGACGCGTTCCTCGCAGGGGGTGGTGACCCGCTCGGAGAGCGTCGCCGCCGCCGCGTCGAGGTCGTCGCCGAGCGCCTCGTCGAGCGCCGCGTCGAGCAGCGACTCCATCTCGTCGGAGGATATCGTCTCCTCGAGGTCGAACTCGCGGCGGATCTGTCCTTTCACGGCATCTGGGGTGGCGCCGGTGTCGGTCCCGGTCCGGAAGTTCTCGCGGATCTGATCGACGTCGACGCTGTCGGCGGCGAGCGCGTCGCGGAGGTTCAACAGTCCACGCCAGCTCGACTGGTCGAGGTCGACGTCGTCCGGCTGGATCACCCTGTGACACCGGGTGTGGAACCGACAGCCCGACGGCGGGTTCGTCGGGCTCGGCACGGTCCCCGTCAGCTCGATCCCCTCGGCGGTCGAGCGCGGGTCCGGCGTCGGGATCGCCGAGAGCAACGCCTCCGTGTACGGGTGTTGCGGGTCGGCGAAGACGCGGTCCGTCGGTCCGATCTCGACGATCTCACCGAGGTACATGACGGCCACCCGGTCGCAGATCTCCCGGATGACGGACATGTCGTGGCTGATGAACAACAGCGAGAGGTCGAACTCCGACTGCAGGTCAGCGATGAGGTCGAGGATCTCCGCCTGAATCGAGACGTCGAGCGCGGAGACCGGCTCGTCGGCGACGATGAGCTCCGGGTTCAATACGAGCGCTCGCGCCAGCGCGATCCGCTGTTTCTGCCCGCCGGAGAACTCGTGGGGATAGCGGTCGTAGTCCTCTGGCGAGAGCCCGACGCGTTCGAGCAGGTCCTCCACGATCGCACGCCGCCGGTGGCGGTCGGACATGCCGTGGATCTGGAGCATCTCCGCGACCGCGCCCCCGACCGACATCCGCGGGTCGAAGCTGGAGGAGGGGTCCTGGAAGATCATCTGCGCGTCGCGGCGGAACGCCTTCAGCTCCCGGTCGTCGAAGCGCGTCACGTCGTTCGGGTGCGTGCCGTCGGCGTTCCGGGTCGCACCGCTCCGCCCGCCGCCGTTGAATATCACCTCGCCGCCCGTGGGCTCTTCCAGCCGGACGATGGAGGTGGCGGCGGTGGACTTCCCGCAGCCCGACTCGCCGACGAGTCCCAGCGTCTCCCCGGGAGCGATGTCGAAGCTGATCCCGTCGACGGCGCGAGCGGCGCCGACCTGTCGGTTCAACAGGCCCTTCCGGATCGGGTAGTGCTTCTTGAGGTCCCGCACCGAGAGGAGCGGCTCCTCAGTCATCGGCGGAGCTCACCTCCTCGCCGTCGGCGGTCGAGTCCGGAATCCCGTCGCGGACGACCGAGTCGTCGCGGCCGGGGCGGTAGTGGACGCAGGAGGCGCGCTGACCCGGGTTCACTTCGATCTCCTCCGGCTGGTCGCCGGTCACGCAGGCGTCGACCGCGTGCTCGCACCGCGGGGCGAAGCGACAGCCGTCCGGCGGATCGAGCGGATCGGGAAGGGTCCCGGGGATACCCCCCTTCTTCCCGCCGATCTCGGGGAGACAGTTCAGCAGCTGCTGGGTGTACGGGTGCGCGGGACGCTCGAAGATGTCGAGGACATCGCCGCGCTCCATCACCTTGCCCGCGTACATCACGACGATGCGGTCGGCGATCTCGGCGACGACGCCCAGATCGTGGGTGACGAAGAGGATCCCCATGTCGAACTCCGCTTGCAGGTCGTCGAGAAGCCGGAGGATCTGCGCTTGCACCGTCACGTCCAGCGCCGTGGTCGGCTCGTCCGCGATCAGTAGGTCGGGGTCGCCGACGAGCGCCATCGCGATCATCACGCGCTGCTTCTGTCCGCCGGAGAACTCGTGCGGGTAGTCGTCGAACCGCGAGCTCGCGTTCGCGATCCCCACCTTGTCCATCAGGTCGATCGCCTTCGTGCGCGCCTCCTCGTCGGAGACGTCGCGGTGGATCTGCAGCGCCTCGACGATCTGCCACCCGACGGTGTAGCAGTGATTCATCGCTTCCTGCGGGTTCTGGAAGATGTGCGCGATCTCGTAGCCGCGGATCTCGCGGAGTTCGGGCTCGCTCATCTCCAGCAGATCGCGGCCCTTGAACCGGACCGAGCCTCGGACGCGACCCGGCGGCTCCTTGACGATCCGCGTCACCGACTCCGTCGCCACCGTCTTCCCGGACCCCGACTCCCCGACGATACAGACGGTCTCGCCCTCGTCGACCGAGAAGTCGACCCCGTCGACGGCCGTGAGCTCTCCCTTGTCGGTGCTGAACGTCGTCGTGAGGTCTTCGACCTCGAGCAGTGGTTGTCGGGTGGACATTATGCGCTCTCCGCCTCCGCTTCGGGGTTCAGGGCGTCCAGCAGCGCGTCGCCGATGAAGTTGAACGCCAGGATCGTCAGGAACAGCACGATGCCGGGCGACAACACGATCCACGGCGCGAACGCCAGGTCGCTCCGGCCGGCGGAGATCAGCTGTCCCCACGAGGGGACCGCCGAGTCGCCGATCCCGAGGAACGCGAGCTGCGCCTCCGCGAGCAGGAAGCCGGGGATGAGCAGCGTGAGCTGCGTGATGATGCTGCTCGCCACGTTCGGGACGACGTGTTTCCGGACCACGCGGTAGGTGCTCGCGCCGCTGATCCGCGTCGCCTTGATGAACTCCTCCTCGGAGACGGACAGCGACTTGCTGCGCACGTACCGCGCGGTGCCGCCCCACGCGAACGCCGAGAACACGAGGATGAACATCCCCAATCCGGCGCCGTAGATGTACAGGATGAGCAGGAACATCAGGAACGTCGGGAACGAGAGGATGATGTCGACGAACCGCATCATCACTTCGTCGACCCAGCCGCCCGCGTACGCGCTGACGGTGCCGAACGTGATGCCGATCGCCGCGACGATCGTCGTCGTGATGAAGGCGATCTGCATGCTGATCGTCATGCCGTAGACGATGCCGGCGAAGACGTCTTTCCCGCCGCGAGTGGTCCCGAGCGGGTGCTGCCACGTCCCCTGACACCGTCCGTTCACCACCTCGCCGACGCAGTTCGCGACGTTCGCCTCGTCGATCGAGAGGAACACCGGCGGCTGGTGGCCGGTGAGGATGCTCTGCTCCGGCGCGCTGATCAGGAGCGGACCGATGAGCCCGCCCACGAACACGATCCCCAGCCAACCGAGGCTGACGACCGCGGGGCGGTTCCGCCTGAACTCCTTCCAGTAGTACCGCGTCATCCGCGGGTTCTGATACAGCGGCAGTATCAGGTAAAAGAAGAACAGGAACAGCGTGAACACGAAGAAGTAGTCCAGCGGGTCGAGGTTCCTGCTGAGTCCGATCGCCTGGAACGTCGCCTCGCGTTCGCCGACGAACTGGTAGTCGTACAGCCAGAGGAGCGCCAGCGGCAGCGTCGCCACCAGCATGCCGATCGAGTTTATCGACAGGTCGAACCGTCTCGACTCGGAGAGCTCGCTCCAGTCGACGCGGTCGAACTGCTCCGGTTTCTTCGTTGCCATTGTGAGTTATCTGTCGTCGTAGTTGATTCGCGGGTCGAGCACGGTGAACACCAAGTCTTCTAGCAGGTTGCCGACGACGGCAATGAAGGTGAACACCAGCGTCGATCCCAACACCAGGTTGGTGTCCTGCGAGATGAGCGCGTTGAACGTCAGTCTGCCCAGTCCGGGGATGCCGAACACGACTTCCACGAGCAGCGACGACCCGATGAACAGCGCCAACAGCTGCCCGACGAGCGTCGTCGACAGCGGGACCATCGTCGGCCGCATCACGTGGTAGGCGTACGCGCGCAGCGGCGAGACCCCCTTCGCCTTCGCCGTCTTCATGAAGTCGGAGTTCTGGAACTCCGCGGACTCGTTCCGCGAGACCCGCATCGTCGCGCCGATCGAGCCCGTGACGAGCACGAACACCGGCAGAATCAGCTGCCGGACGTTCTGCAGGCTGAACACGGGAGCACTCGTGTCGTACGATATCGGGACGACCTCGAACCAGACCCCGAAGATCAGGAGCAGGATGATCCCGAAGAAGAAGTTCGGAATCGCGTACCCGAAGAACGCGAACCCGGTCGCGACGTGGTCGCGCCAGCTGTACATGTTCGCCGCGGAGTAGACGCCGACGAGCGGCCCGAGGGTTATGGTGAGCACGGTCCACGGGATCGAGTACTGCGCGGTGTAGTAGAGCGCCTGTAGCAGCGCCTCGGTCACGGGCTGGCTGCGGCTCTCCGACCAGCCCCAGTCGAGCGTGTAAATGCTCCGGATGAAGTCCATGTACCGAACGTACAGCGGCTGGTTGAGCCCGCGGAGCTCGCGCTCTCGCTCGACCGCGGCCGAGGGGTCACCGCCCTGCAGCGCGGCCTGCGTCGCCGCCTCGCGGATCGCCGGGTTGGGCGCGGCCGCGAGCAGGAGGAACGTGATCGTGGTGATGATCAGTGAGACGACCACGGCCCACAGCACGCGTGCGCCGACGTACTTTCCGAATCCCATATTGATGACGTGGAAGTGTGAGAGACGGCGGCGTTACTGCTCGTATCTCCACGCGGGGAGGTTCCAGCCGTTCGAGAAGTTCTCGATGGGGCCTTCGAGCCCCTCGCGGTAGCCGACCGTGCTGTCGGGGAACGCAAGCATGATGTACGGCTGCTCTTCCGCGATGTTGACGAAGAGGTCGACGAGCGCGTCGGCCAGCTCCTCCTCGCTGGACGCCTGCCGGGCGTTGTCGAACAGCGTCTGCGCGTCGAACTCGGGGTAGTAGCCGACCGGGTTGTACGACCCGGTCGCGCCGTCGAAGAAGACGGCGTTCGTGAGGGGGTTCCGCGGGAACGTGTTCAGTCCGTACACGATCTCCATGTCCCAGTCCTCGTTCCCGGTGATGTTTCGCGGTCCGGGGTTCGTCGCGGTGGGCGAGGTCCACTCGACCTCCTCGCCGTCGACGGTGTCGACGAGCTCGTCAGGGACGCTGGTGACCTCGCCCTCCTCGTTCCGCTCGGGCGTGGGGAAGTCCGTCGTGGTGTAGTACTCCGTGTCGAACCGCGTGCCGTCGATGGCCTCGATACTCACGTCGATCCCGAGGTTGTTCCCGAGCTCCTGTGCGATGAACTCTCCCATCAGCTGCTCGGTCTCCTGGCCGGCGCTGTGGTAGAGGCTGAGCTGGACCTGGTTGCCGTCTGGATCGACCATCGTCTCGCCGTCGAAGCCGTACTCGTATTCGGACTGCTCGAAGGCGTCCTCCGCCAGCCCGCGGGCGTACTCGCTCCCGTAGCGGTCGCCGACGCCGAACATCGGGATGTTGTCCTCGGGCGGATAGAAGTTACTGAAGCGGGGCTGCCACGTGAAGTGCGTCTCCGCGAAGTCGCGGAAGACGCCCTGGATCAGGCTCTGCTTGTCGATCGCCGCGGCCATGGCCTGCCGGAACGGGATGTGCCGGAACATGTTTCCCGGTCCGGTCGTCCAGCCGTTGTCCCGCATGTTGACGGACAGCTTCTCGTTGTACGGCTGCGGGATCTGGTTGACGTAGATCTCGTCGTTATCCTGATACTCCTGCACACGCTCGGGCGGGATAGCCGCTGAATCGACTTCGCCGGTCTCCAACGCGCCGAGTCGGGAGGCCTGTTCGCCGAGGACCTGGATCTCCGCTGACTCGAAGTACGGGGCCTCGTTGAAGACGTCCGGGAGGTCGTCGGCGTCCTGAAGGTAGTAGTCGTCGTTGCGGCTGTACTGGGTGCCGCCGTCGCGCTGCCACTCGTCGAGCACGTACGGGCCGAGGTTGCCGGAGAACTGGAGTTCGAGCAGCTCCTCGTCCTGCCGGAGCCCCTCGGCGTCCTCCTCCTCGACGTACGGCTGGAGGAGGTCCTGCGGGATGGGGTACAGGAGCGGCTCGTAGCTCTCGGGCCAGAGGAGTTGCGGGCTCTGGAGGGTGGCCTGAAACTCGTACTCGCCGGTCTGTTCCACTTCTACGCCCGTCCAGTACGTGGCACTGACCGAACTGGCCCAGCCCCCTTGGTGAACTTCCTGGATGAGATACACGAAGTCGCTCGCGGTCACCTCGCCGTACGGGTCGCTGAACTGGAGCCCCTCGCGGACCTCGAACGTCCACACCTCGCCGTCCTCGGTGGACATGTCGTAGAGCAGCGGGACGTACTCGTTGTCGGCGTTGAACGTGTACCCCTGGTCGAGCGCGCGAGCGATCGCGTTCCCGGCGCCGTTTTCGTCGTTGTATATCGGATTGAGCGTCGTGAACGAGGCCGCGGCGGCCGTCGCGTACGTCGACGTGTCGGTGCCGCTGTCGTCGCCGTCGCCGCCGTCCGTCCCGTCGTCCCCGTCGGTCCCGTTCCCGGTCCCCCCGTCGTCGCCGTCACCGCCGTTGCCCGAGCAGCCGGCGAGCGCGGTCGCACCGCCAATGCCGAGCATGGAGAGCCACTGTCGACGTCCGAGACGCCGACCGTCTTTGCCACCGTCAGTGTGTCGCCGTGACATACCACGAGACAGTGAGTGTACGCACTAAAAACCTCAGATGTTCAGATAGATACGGCGAATAACCGCTAAAGACGGCCTTATACACCGTATAAACGGTCCACCCGATAGTAGTTTATAAACGAACAGGCACATCGTGTCGTCGACACGAGACGTTCGGGCAGTCCGGTTCGGCCGGCGGGCGACCCGGATCCCAAAGCCCCTAAGCCGCGCCGGTGAACTGGGCGGTATGACCGATATCCACCCGCACCAGCGCGTCGCGGTGCTCGCCGACTCGCAGAACCTGTACCACTCCGCGCAGAGCTTCTACTCGCGGAACATCGACTACTCCGGCCTGTTGGAGGCCGCGGTCGACGACCGCGAGCTCGTCCGGGCCATCGCGTACGTGATCCGCGCCGACTCCCCGGAGGAGGAGAGCTTCTTCGAGGCGCTCCGCGACATCGGCTTCGAGACGAAGATCAAGGAGATCAAGACGTTCGCCGACGGCTCCAAGAAGGCCGACTGGGACCTCGGGATGAGCCTGGACGCCGTCTCGCTCGCCAGCCACGTCGACACCGTCGTGCTCTGTACCGGCGACGGCGACTTCGCTCGGCTCTGCTCGCACCTCCGCCACGAGGGCGTCCGCGTCGAGGCGATGGGGTTCGGCAACTCCGCCGCCGAGGAGCTGATCGAGGCCGCGGACGACTTCGTCGACCTCGCCGAAGAGGAGGAGACGTTCCTCTTATAACTCCGCTCTTCGCCGCCGTCAGCGCGACGCGTCGCCGCCGTCAGCGCGACGGTTCGCCCCACCGAGCAGCGCCGTAATCGACCGTTCGACCGTCTCCGCGGCGGCCGCCACCTCTCGCACGCGGACATACTCGCGCTCCGAGTGCGCGACCGCGCCCGCGTCGTCGGCGAGGTCGCCGGGGCCGAACACGACCGTCGGCGCCGGTGCGAAGTACGACGCCTCCGTCGCCGCGCCGAAGGGGCGCACGGATCCCCCGCGGTCGGTCGCGAGCCCGGTCGAGTCGGCCGCCGCCCGCGCCGCGCCCGCGACCGCGTCGACCAGCTCGTGATCGGGGGGCGTCGAGAACGCCTCGAAGAAGGGCGACTCCCGGTCGGTGAGCGCGACGTCGACGCCGACGTCCTCCGGGACCCGCGCCCGCACCGCGGCCGCGAGCGCCGAGCGGAATCCCTCGGCCGTCTCCGGCGGGACGCTCCGCCGGTCGACGGTGATCTCGCAGTCCGCCGGCACCTGGTTCGTCGCCTCCCCGCCCTCGATGACGGTCGGCGTGAGCTTCGGCGGGCCGAGCTGGGGGTGCTCGTCGGCGTCCGCGTCGAAGGTCCGGACCGCCTCGAGCGCGCCCTCGGCGGCCGCGACCGCGTTCGCGCCGGCGAACTCCGCGGCGTGCGCCGCGGTGCCCGACAGCTCGACGGTACCCTGGAACCGCCCCTTCGCGGCGGTACACGCGTCGAGCCCGGTCGGCTCGCCGACCAGGAACAGGTCGCCGTCGAGCCGGTCCTCGGTCCCCGGCAGCCGCCCCGTCAGCGCCGCCGCCCCGGGAGCGCGGCGAGCGGTCCCTTTGCGTCGCACGCGCCGCGCCCGCGGATCACCTGGTCAGGGGCTCCGCCGTTCGATGCGGAACCCAATCGCTCGTCCTCCCCGGCGACGCCCCGCTCGAACGGGACGTGCGGCGTCACCGTGTCGAGGTGCGTGTTCGCAACGAGGTGCGGCCCCGCGTCCGGCGCGGGCGAGCGCTTCTCCGCGAGCACGCAGCCGCCGGCGACGACCTCGCTGTCGACGCCGTGCCGGTCGAGCGTCTCGACGACCAGGTCGCGCATCTCGTCGACGGACTCGTGAGAGGGGGTCCGAACGGCGCGCTCAAGGAAAGAGACGGGATCGAACGAGGGGTCGCTCATCGCGGGTCGGCGGGCAGGCTCCCGGTGAACTCGTGGGCGACCGGACCGGTCAGCGTCGCGTGGCCCGCGTCGGGCACCGTGATCTCGAGTTCGCCGCCCGGCGGGCGGCTCACGGCCGACTCGCCGTCGATCAGGCCGAGCCGGCGCGCGGTGGCGACGACCGCCACGGCGCCGGTGCCGCAGGAGCGCGTCTCGCCCTCGACGCCGCGCTCGAAGGTGCGCTGGTCGAGGACCGCCGGCCCGTCGCCGCTCCCGTCGTCGACGACCGCCGCGAGGTTCACGTTCGCGCCCTCGGGGAAGACGTCGGCGCTCCGGACCGGCGGAGCGACGGCGTCGAGGTCGACCGCGTCGATGCCCTCCGACTCGTCGCGCCCGCCGTCGACGAACGCCACCGCGTGGGGGACGCCCGTGTTCACGGCCGTTACGGTCAGTCCCGCGACCGGTTCGTCGATCAGCGGTTCGTCGCGGGCGACCGGGACCCGACGGGGATCGAACGTCGGCTCGCCCATCTCGATGGTCGCCGCGGTCGCGTCCGCGTTCACCGAGGCGCGCCGCGTGCCCGCCTGCGTGTCGATCATGAACTCGCGGTCGCCGGTCCGGTCGTGGGCCCACCGGGCGACGACGCGCGCGCCGTTGCCGCACATCGTCGCCGTCGAGCCGTCGGGCTGGACCAGCGTCATCACGACCCGTGTCGGGTCGAACCGCTCCTCGATACTTAAAAAGAGGACGCCGTCCGCGCCGCGGTGGCCGGCGGGCGCGTCGCCTCCCGTGCCGCTCGCCGCGGCCGCGCCGCGGTCGGCGTCGAAGTCCGCCCCGTTTACGCCCGTCTCGCGGTCGCAGTGAGCGCGCGCGAACCGCGCGCGGTCGCCGACGCTCTCCGCGGTCGCGTCGACGACGAGGAAGTCGTTGCCCGTGCCGTGGTACTTCTCGATCGGGACTGCGTGGGTGCTCATCGCTCCCCCTCCGTCTCGGGCGCCGCCGTCGCTCCTGAACGGTCCTCCGTCCGTTCGGCCGCCGTCACGTCCGTCAGGCTCTCTCGTCGTCGGGCGACCGTCGCGGTTCCGTCGTCGAGCGCGACCTCCGCCGGCCGCGGTCGTGAGTTGTATTGGCTCGCCATCTCGTATCCGTACGCGCCCGCGATTCCGACCGCGAGGAGGTCCCCTCGGGCCGGATCGGCGAGCGCTCGGTCTCTACACAGGGTATCACCGGTCTCACAGATAGGTCCGGCGACCGTGACAGGGGTTGCCTCCCGCTCGTGGGGGGACGGGGCGTCGCTCCCGTCGCCGCCCCGTCCGCCGCCGAGGTTCCTGATCGGGTGGTACGCGTCGTACATCGCCGGACGCAGCAGGTCAGTCATCCCGGCGTCGACGCCGACGACGCGCTCGTCGGGGGTCGGCTTCACCGTGTTCACGCGCGTCAGCAGGACGCCCGCGTCGGCGACGACGTACCGGCCGGGCTCGATCGCGAGGTCGGCGCCCGCGGGCAGCGGTGCGACGGCCTCTCGGGTGGCCGCCGCGACCGCACCGAGGTCGAGCGGCGGCTCGTCCTCCTCGTAGGGGACGCCGAACCCGCCGCCGACGTCGACGTACTCGAGGTCTAGGGGGGCGGGCGCGTCGCCGTCCCCGGCCGCGTCGCCGTCGGGCTCCGCGAGCTTCCGCGCCAGCGCTCCCATCCGCGAGACCATCTCGCGGTGGCTGTCCAGCTGGTCGGGGTCGATGCCGGAGCCCGCGTGGGCGTGGACCCCGACCACTTCGAAGCGCTCGGCGGCGTCGCGGGCCGCCTCGGCGGCGCGGTCGTACGGGATCCCGAACTTCGCCGCGCCGCCGGTCCGGACCTTCGCGTGGTGGCCCGCGCCGACGCCGGGGTTCACCCGGACGCAGACCCGCCCGTCGTAGCCCCGCTCGGCGAGCCGGTCGAGGGTGTCGACCGCGCCGACGGTGACCGTGAGGGCGGGCTCCGCCTCGGCGACGCCGACGACGTAGTCGAGGTCGCGGGCGGGCGGGTTGACCGCGGTGTAGTGGAGCCGCTCGCCGCCGAAGCCGGCCGCGAGCGCGCGGTCGACCTCGCCGGCCGAGGCGCACTCGGCGTCGAGCCCGGCCTCGCGGACCGCTTCGAGGACCGCCCGTCCGGTGTGGGCCTTCACCGCGTACCGGACGTCGGCGTCGGGGAAGGCGTCCCGGAGGCGCTCGCAGTTCTCGCGAACGCGGTCGAGGTCCTGCGCGTACAGCGGCGTGCCGTGCTCGGCCGCGAGGTCGGCGAGGCGGTCGGCGTCCCAGTCGCTCACGCGTCGGGCCGGGGGGTCGCCGTCGGCGGCGACGGGGCCAGCGGCGGAGTCGCCGTCGGCGGATTCGTCGGACGATCCGCCAGCGTCGCGGTCGCTCATTCGCGGAGGGCGTCCTCGCGCCGCGTCGCCTCCAGCGTGTCCTCCTCGACGTGGGTCGCGACGACCGCGGGCTTGTACGCGCCGCCCTCGAACAGGTCGTGGTCGCCCACGGAGGACTCCACCATCCGGGTGAACGCCCGGCGGTCGGCCGGGAGGTGGCCGTAGAGGACCTCCTCCTCGACGAGGTCGTAGACGGGGATCCGCGGCGTCAGGAGGGTGTTCTCGCCCACGATCGAGTTCTCGCCGACGCGGAAGCCCGAGGTGACCCGGCAGCCCGCGCCGAGCGAGACGCCGTCCTCGACGACGACCGGCGCGTCCTCGACGGGTTCGAGGACGCCGCCGATCAGCGTGTTGGCGCCGAGCTTGACGTTCTCGCCGAGCTGGGCGCAGGAGCCGACCGTGTCGCAGGAGTCGACGAGGGTGCCGTCGCCGACGTGCGCGCCCATGTTGACGAACGAGGGGCTCATCATGATGCAGTCGCTCCCGAGGTACGCGCCGCGCCGGATGACGGTGCCGTCGGGGGTGTTGCGGGTCCCGCGCTCGCCGAGGTCGGCGGTGTCGCGGAGCGGGAGCACGTCGTAGTAGGTGACGCCGCCGTGCTCGCGGGGCTCCGTCTCGCGCAGGCCGAAGTTCAGCAGGATGCCTCGCTTGACCCACTCGTTGGCCTCCCAGGTGGTCACGTCGTCGCCGGTCTTCTCGGCTGCGCGGACCTCGCCCGCCTCCAGCGCGGAGAGGAACTCGTCGATCACGGCCGCGTCTTCGGCGGTCGCGTCGGCGGCGGTCAGTCCCCCCTGATAGCGGTCCCACAGATCGGATACGTCGGATTCGAGCGTCATTGCGTAGTGTAAGGATGAGTGTCGGTATTTATTCGTCGATATGCGGATGCTTCGTAGTTATTCGTTTCCGGCGTCGAGCACGTCGTCGAACCCGTACCAGCCGGGGTCGCGGCCGGCGAGCCAGGCGGCGGCGTCGAGCGCGCCCTCGGCGAACACCCCGCGGTCGCCGGCGCGGTGCGTGAGCTCCAGCGTCTCGCGGTTCCCCGCCACGAGCACCTCGTGTTCGCCGGTGACGTCGCCCGCGCGCCGGGCATGTACGCCGATCTCGTCGGGTTCGCGCGGCGCGTCGCCCTCGCGCCCGTGGACGCGCTCGTCGAGGTCGTCGCGGACCGACTCCACGTCGTCGAGGATCGACTTCGCGGTGCCCGAGGGGGCGTCGCGCTTCCCGTTGTGGTGCGTCTCGGTGAGCTCCACGTCGTAGCCGGGGAGCGCGGCCGCCGCCTCCCGGACCGCGCGGCGGAGCGCGGCGACGCCGCGCGCGAAGTTGGACGCCTTGAGCACCGGGACCGCGTCGCTCGCGGCCCGGAGGCTGTCGAGCTGTCCCCCCTCGAAACCGGTCGTCCCGGTGACGAACGGGACGCCCGCGTCGGCGCAGGCCCCGGCGTACGCGACGGCCGAGGCCGGTCCGGTGAAGTCGACGAGGACGTCGGGGGACTCTGCCGCGAGCAGCTCCCCGAGCCGGTCGGCGTCCTCGACGTCGACGCCCGCGACGGGCTCTGTCGCGGTGCGGTTGACCGCGACCGCGACGGCGACGCCCTCGCGGTCGGCGGCCGCCTCGATAACCTCGCGGCCCATTCGGCCGCCGGCGCCGGTGATGGCGACGGAGAGGGAGGGGGAGTCGGCCGCGCCGCCGCTCATTCGGCGCCCCCCGTTGCGGGCTCGACGACCTCCGGTTCGACGGTTCCGGGCGCGGCCTCGTCGTACTCGGCGAGCAGGTCACGCAGGACGTCGCGGCGCTCCTCGGAGAGCCGCGAGAGCGGCGAGCGGACCAGCGGCCCGCCCCGGTCGCGGATGTGCATCGCCTCCTTCACCGGAATCGGGTTCGTCTCGGCGAACAGCTCGCGGACGAGCGGCGAGAGCTCGTGGTGGAGCGCGCGGGCGCGGTCGTAGTCGCCGGAGAGCGCGGCGCCGACCATCGCGCAGGAGCGCTCCGGCTCGACGTTCGCAACGACGCTGATAGTGCCGGTGCCGCCGATGGAGAGCACCGGGAGCGTGAGCCCGTCGTCGCCGGAGAGCACGGAGAAGGACTCCTCGCGGGTGCGCTCGATCACCTCGCTGATGAGGTTCAGGTCGCCGGAAGCGGCCTTGTACCCCTGGATGTTCGGGTGCTCCGCGAGCTCGACCGTGACGTCGACCGGGATCGACTGACCGGTCCGACTTGGGACGTTGTAGACGATCTGTGGAAGGTCGACCTCGTCGGCGATCGTCCGGTAGTGGTTCAGGAATCCCTGCGCCTCCGGCTTGTT
The DNA here is from genome assembly GCF_002252925.1 of Halorubrum sp. Ea8. Classification (NCBI taxonomy): domain Archaea; kingdom Methanobacteriati; phylum Methanobacteriota; class Halobacteria; order Halobacteriales; family Haloferacaceae; genus Halorubrum; species Halorubrum sp. Ea8. The sequence goes on along the minus strand of NZ_NHPF01000007.1, from coordinate 12,553 downwards.
GTAGTACGGGGAGATGAGGAGGAGGCCGTCGGCGCCCGCGTCGGCGGCCCGCCGGGACAGCGAGAGCGCCTCGGCGGTGTTGTTGGAGCCGGTGCCGGCGATGACCGGGATGTCGTCGAGCGCGTCCCGGACCGTCTCGATCACGTCGACGTGCTCGTCGTGAGTCATCGTCGCCGACTCGCCGGTGGAGCCGACCGGGACGACCCCGTCGACGCCCGCGCGTTCGAGGTGCCGGGCGTTGTCGGCGAGCTGCGCGTGGTCGACCTCGTTATCGTCGGTGAACGGGGTCGTCATCGCGGGGTACACCCCCTCGAAGGGCTCGGTCGTCTGGTCTCGGTCCGTCTCGGTTCGGGCTCCGTAGGGCGTCGTGGTGGTCGCGTCTGTCATGGGTGCGCTGTGGGTGTCTGCGGTCGGTCGAACGCTGCTGCCGTCTGCGGTCGGCCAGTGTTCGTGGTCGTCTGCGGTCGGTCGGGAAACGAACGGTGCGCGCGGGTCGGGGGTCGTCCGGGACGGGGTCGCCACTCCCGCCGGCGGACGGCTCACGCGCGTTTTTTCGAGAAGAGCCGCGTCGCTGACGGCCTCGGCGAGCCGCGTCCGGACGCGGGTCGGATCACACCCGTACTGGACGCCTGTACCGCTTATAAGTTGTGTCTGTGGTCGAAACTGCCGCCCGGCGAGGCGCGCTCCCGGGACGCCGCGCCCGGACCGGGCACGCACACCTTTTAGGTCGCCGACGCGTCTTCACCGATCTCATGACCGATCCCGCCGAGTCGTCGACCGACCCGGACGACCCCGTCCCCCCGAGCGACGGCGCCGCGACCGACCCGGATATCCGTCCCGACACCGACGCCGACCGCCACGAGTACGACCCCGAGGCCGACCACGCCTTCCCCGACGACCGCCTCAACGAGATGCTCGACCGGATCGCCGCCGACGCGGAGATCACCGCGTACCTGGAGGCGCAGAACGTCAACCCCGTCGACCGGAAGGGGTACAACGACCACGGCGCCAAGCACGTCGAGATCGTGCGGGACCGCGCGCTCCGGCTGTACGACCTGTTGAAGGACGGCGGCGTCGAGTTCAACGGCGCTCGCCAACAGGGGCTCGACGAGGCCGACGAGCCGGTGGTCATCGCGCTCGCGGCGACGCTCCACGACATCGGCCACGTCGTTCACCGCCACGATCATCCGTACTACTCGATCCCGCTCGCGGCCGACCTCCTCGACCGCCTCCTCCCCTCCTTCTACGACGTCCCGGAGCAGGTGCGCGTGAAGGCGGAAGTGCTCCACGCCATCCTCTGTCACCACACGGAGGAGCAGCCGCTGACGCTGGAGGCCGGGGTCGTTCGGATCGCCGACGGGCTCGACATGGAGCGCGGGCGCTCGCGGGTCCCCTACGAGGAGGGCGGGCGCGGAATCAACACCGTTTCCTCGCAGGCGATCCAGCGCGTCTCGCTGCGGGAGGGCGAGGAGACCCCCGCGCAGGTCGTGATCCGGATGAACAACGCCGCGGGCGTCTACCAGGTGGACTCGCTGCTGAAGGCGAAGATGGAGGGGTCGCTGGTGGAAGACCAGATACAGACGATCGCGATCAACACCCACAGCAACAGGGACGGGTCGGAGTCGATCGTCGACCGGATCGAGCTGTAGGCCGGTCGCCCCGTGTCGCGGATCCGGGTCGTTCCGCGTCGCGGATCCGGCCGCGCCGTGTCGTAACGGCTTTGCGCGTGGCCGGGACAGTGCGGGTATGACCGACGCCGACGCGCTGGCGGACTTACGGACCGGCGCCGACTACCAGTTCGGCGCCGGCGCGGGCCGCGCCCTCTTCCCCCCGGACGACCCGTTGACGGTCCGCCGGTCGAGCGGCGGCCGCCCGCGGCAGGTCATCGTCGGCGACGTCGACGACACCCCCGGGAGCTCCGAGGGCGACCGCCTCGTCTCGTACGGCACCGACGGGCGCTTCACGCTCGGGGTCGCCGGCGGCCGGCGGCTGCGGGAGGCGTTCGACCAGCCGCGACACCGGATGGTCGTCGGCGAGGAGAGCGAGCCGTTCGTCCGCGAGGGGCGCAACGCCTTCGCGAAGTTCGTGGTCGCGGCCGACGACGGGATTCGCCCCGGCGACGAGGTGCTCGTCGTCGACGAGGCGGACGCGCTGTTCGCGGTCGGCCGCGCGGAGCTCTCCGGCGCGGAGGCCGAGGCGTTCGCGAGCGGCGTCGCGGTGAAGGTGCGGAACGGGGTCGGCGGCGGCGACGCGGAGTGACGGAACCGCCGGCGACGCCGTCGGCGACCGAAACGACCATTCCCCGCCCGCGACACGCACGCGTATGCACGTCGTCGTCAACGCCGCCCAGAGCGTCGACGGGAAGCTCGCGACGCGGCGCCGGGAGCAGCTCCGCATCTCGGGCCCGGAGGACTTCGACCGGGTCGACCGCGTCAGAGCCGCCGCGGACGCGGTGCTCGTGGGCGTCGGGACGGTGCTCGCCGACGACCCGCACCTCACCCTCGACGAGGAGGACCGCCGCGTCCAGCGCCTGCGGAACGGCCGCCCCGGCCATCCGGCCCGCGTCGTCGTCGACTCGCGAGGGCGGACGCCGACCGACGCCCGGATCCTCGACGACGCGGCGACGACGCACCTGCTCGTCTCGACGGCGACGACGGAGGAGCGCCGCGCGGCGCTGGAGGCGGCCGGCGCCGAGGTCGTCGCGGTCGAACCCGAGACCGACGACGGTCACGTCGACCTCGCCGCGGGGTTCGCGGCGCTGGCCGACCGCGGCGTCGACCGCCTGATGGTCGAGGGGGGCGGCGAGGTGATATACTCCTGTTTCGCGGCCGACCTCGTCGACGAGCTCCACGTCTACGTCGGGTCGATGGTGATCGGCGGTCGCGGCGCCCCGACGCTCGCCGACGGCGAGGGGTTCACCGAGGCGTTCCCGCGGCTTGACCTAACCGACGCGGAGCGGTTCGACGACGGGGTCGTGCTCTCGTACGAGGTCCGCGACGACGCGTCGTGAGTCCCGCGTGAGACCGCGGCGCCCGTCCGGCGGGGGCCCGGTAGACGTTTCATAAATACTGATGGGTGTGTGATCGGTCAGCACGGATCGGCGGGTATACGGCCCGTGCTACCGGGTTACACCCGATTCACCGAAGTCTTTATATGTCGGCCGGCGGTAGGATTTGGTACCAGAACGCCTCCGGCGCTGGTAGGATCGCACGCTGAAATGAACGGGAGCTCTTGTGAACGGCCCGACGCACGACGGCGAGCACCAGCCATCCCCGGAGCGGTGATGGAGAGATAAAAAATGGTAACGAAAGACGAAGTCATCGATCAGTACGACATCGAACCGATGGACGAAGCGGACAACGTAGACCTTTCCGAGGACGACCTCGACAACGGGTCGAAGGGACAGCTCATCAAGCGCGCCGGTCAGCTGCGAGACCGACGCAACGAGCTGAACCAGATGGCCTCCGAGCGCGCCTCCAAGCGCGACGACCTCAACGCGAAGACGCGCGAGAAGGTCGACGAGGCCCAGGAACACCGCGAGAAGCGCGACGAGCTCAACGAGCAGGTCCAGGAGCACAAGGACAAGCGCAACGAGCTCAACGCCGAGGCCAACGAGCTGTTCGACGAGGTCGAGGAGCTCAAACAGGACATGGAGCTCGGCTCCGGCAAGTCCATCGAGGAGCTCAAAGAGGAGATCGAGGACCTCGAGTTCCGACAGCAGACCGAGGTTCTCGACGCGGAGGACGAGCGCGAGCTCATCGAGAAGATCGACGAGAAGCGCGAGAAGCTCGCCGAGAAGAAGGACAAGGTCGACGACACCAGCGAGCTCGACGAGCTGGTCGAGGAGGCCGAGGAGGTCCGGTCCGAGGCGTCCCAGCACCACCAGAAGGTGACGGAGCTCGCGGACAAGGCCCAGGAACACCACAACCAGATGATCGAGGCCTACCGCGAGGCCGACGACATCCGCGACGAGGCCGACGAGATGCACGAGCTGTTCGTGGAGGCCCAGGAGGCCGCCGACCGACACCACGAGGACTTCGTGCGCGTCCAGAAGCGCCTGCGCGAGCTCGACAAGGAGGAGGAGCGCGAGCGCAAGGACGAGCGCGCGGAGAAGCGCGAGGAGGAGAAGGAAGAGGCCGAGGAGATCTACCAGAAGTTCAAGGAGGGCGAGACGCTCGACACCGAGGACCTGATGAAGCTCCAGAAGACCGGCCTGCTGTAACTCGGACGACGATTTCCCCCGGTTTTGCGGCTTTTCCGATTCCCCCAGCGACGGCTCCGAGCGCGGCGGAGGCGGTCGTCGCTCGCGCCGGTCCCCGCGGCGACCCGTAGCGCCACCATATAAACGGGCGCGCCCCCAACCGACGGTATGGAGAGCGACGCGCGTTCGGACGGACGGAACCTCCTCGCGGCCGCCGTGATCGGTGCGACGGCGACGGTGGCCGGCAGGCGGATCGTCGCCCGGCTCACCCGCGGTCGGTTCGGTGACGCCGAGGAGTACAACGCGGCGAAGGTGACGGTCTCCGGACCGATCGTCCGGAAGAGCGGCCGCCCCTCGCCGCTGTCGGGACCGGGCGGGACGACGGCCGACGACGTCGTCGAGCAGATCGAGGCGGCCGACGAGGACGAGGACGTCGAGGCGCTCGTCGTCGAGCTCAACACGCCCGGCGGCGAGGTGCTCCCGAGCGACGACATCCGGCGCGCGGCCGCCGGCTTCGACGGCCCCACGGTCGCGTACGCGACCGACACCTGCGCCTCCGGCGGCTACTGGATCGCGAGCGGCTGCGACGAGCTGTGGGCGCGCGACGCGAGCCTCGTCGGCTCCATCGGCGTCGTCGGCTCCCGGCCGAACGCGGCCGGACTCGCCGACAAGCTCGGGATATCCTACGAGCAGTTCACCGCCGGCGAGTACAAGGACGCCGGCGTCCCGCTGCGCGAGATCGAGGAGGACGAGCGGGAGTACCTCCAAGGGATCATCGACGGCTACTACGACCAGTTCGTCGAGACCGTCAGCGAGGGGCGCGACATGGACCCCGGGGCGATCCGGGAGACCGAGGCGCGGGTGTACCTCGGAACCGACGCCCTGGAGATAGGGCTCGTCGACGAGCTCGGCACCGAGGACGACGTCGAGGACCGGCTCGCGGAGCTGATCGACGCGGAGCCGGAGATCCGCGAGTTCACGCCCGAGCGCGGGCTCGCGGAGCGGCTCGGCATCGGCGCGGAGCGCGTGGCGTTCGCCGCCGGCAACGGCGTCGCGAGCGCCTTCACGAGCGAGGGGGGCGAGGTCGACGTCGAACTGCGGTAGGCCGCGCCTCCGCTGCTGGAGGCCGCGCGACGGCCCCGCCTCCGCCCGGAATCGGCCCCGGCCCCGGCGAACCCCTCGCCGACGGAGAACTTTTTATCCGGGCGGGTCGAGAGTCGAGGCGTGACGACGCTGGTCATCTGCATCGACCGATCCGGGGCGATCGGCCGGGCCACGAACGTCCCGATGCCGGTCGCCGGCTGGGAGGCGGTCCGGTCGCTCGTCACCGACGCCGGGCTCAGCGACCCGGAGGACGCCAGCGTCAACTGTCTGCTCGAGTCGCTTCGGGTCGCCCGCGACCTCCGGGACGAGCGCGAGGAGTCGGTCGTCGCGGTCGTGTCGGCGGAGAGCGACACCGCCGTCGGCGCCGACCGCTCGATCGCCGCCCAGCTCGACGACCTCGTGGACCGGTACGACCCCCGGGCCGCGGTCGTCGTCGTCGACTCGGCGGAGGACGAGCGGGTGCTCCCGATCGTGGAGTCGCGGATCCCCGTCGACTCCGTCGACCGCGTCGTCGTCCGCCAGGCCCGCGACATCGAGTCGACGTACTACCTGCTGAAGCAGTTCCTCGCCGACGAGCAGCTCCGGTCGACGATCCTCGTGCCGTTCGGGGTCGCCCTCCTGCTGTTGCCGGCGCTGTTCTACTGGTTCTCCCCCGCCGAGGCGGTCGCGGGCGTCGCGGGGCTGCTCGGCGCGGCGCTCCTCTACAAGGGGCTCGCGATCGACCGGTTCGTCGCCGGGATGCCGGAGCGCGTTCGGGAGGCGCTGTACGCCGGTCAGGTGTCGATCGTCACGTACGTCGTCGCCGCCGGGCTCGCCCTGGTGGGCGGGTTCTTCGGCGTGCTGTCGGCCTCGGAGCTCGGGGGCGCCCCGCGGCTCGTGGAGGCGATGGAGTTCACCTACGCCGCCGTCCCGTGGTTCGCGGTCGGGGGCGTGACCGCGGCCGTGGGGCGGCTCCTCGACGAGCTGATCCGCGACGAGGGGATCCGGACCCCCTACCTCAACCTCCCGTTCGTCATCGTCGCCGTCTCGCTCGTCGTCCGCGGGTTCGCGGGCTACTTCCTCGCGCAGGAGTCGGTGATCGACCCGTTCGAGCCGATCGGCGTGGGCGTGACGCCCGTCCAGCGGCTCGCGGCGTTCATCGTCGCGGGAATCGTCGTCTCGCTGATCGGCGTCAAGCTCGCGAGCGACGTCGGGACCGAGACGCTGGAGGACGTCATCGACGCGGACCGGGAGACGGACGGGAAGTGAGGGCCGGGGAGGCGAGGGCTCCGCACCCCGACCGCGCCTATTCCCGCGGTCTCCGCACCCCGACCGCGCCTATTCCCGCGGTCTCCGCACCCCGACCGCGCCTATTCCCGCGGTCTCCGCACCCCGACCGCGCCACTTTTCTCGGTCGCGGCCGCGTGAGCGCCCATGAACGTGTACGGACTGATCGGGAACCCGGTCGAGCACTCGCTGTCGCCGCCGCTCCACGAGGCCGGCTACGAGGCGCTCGGGATCGACGCGCGCTACGTCACCTTCGAGCCCGACGCCGACGCCGCGGCCGCGGCGGTCTCCGGCGCGGCCGACCTCGGCGTGGCCGGCCTCAACGTCACGGTGCCGTTCAAGCGCGACGTCCTCGACGCGGTCGACGCCGCCCCCCTCGCCGAGCGCATCGGCGCGGTCAACACGGTCGACTTCGGGCCGCTGCGCGACGGCGACGCCGACCGCCCCCGCGGCTACAACACCGACGCGGCCGGCGTGAAACGGGCGTTCGCGCGCCACGACGTCGCGCTCGACGGTCGAGAGGCGGTCGTCGTCGGGGCCGGCGGCGCCGGCCGGGCGGCGGCGTTCGCGCTGGCCGACGCGGGCGCGAGCGTGACCGTGACGAACCGAACCGCGGAGCGCGCCGTCTCCCTCGCCGAGGCGGTCCCCGGGGCGACCGGCGGCGGCCTCGACGACCTCGGCGAGCGCGTCGCCGAAGCGGACGTGCTGGTCAACGCGACCAGCGTCGGGATGGAGGCCCCCGACGAGACGCCGGTCCCCGCGGCGCACCTCCACGGCGACCTGGCGGTGCTCGACGCGGTGTACGCGCCGATCGAAACGCGGCTCCTGCGGGAGGCGGCCGACGCGGGCGCGACGACGATCGACGGGGCGTGGATGCTGCTGTTCCAAGGGGTCGAGGCGTTCGAGATATGGACCGGACGGGAGGCGCCCGTCGACGCGATGAACGCGGCGCTGCGGGCGGAGTTGGAGTGAGCGCGGAGCGGGGCCGAGGCGGGCCCCGTCAGATCAGTCCGGGCGTCGCCAGCAGCCCGGCGGTACCGACGAGCGCCACGGAGAGCCCGGCGGCGCCGTAGAGGAACGGCTTCGCGTCGCGGGCCGGCTCGCGGAGCTTGCCGGCGTCGAGCCCGTCGGCGAGCTTCCCGCTCGCGACCTCGACGAGCCCGGTGATCAGGAACCAGAGCGCGATCATCGTCAACACGAGGTGGCCGCGGCCGGTCCCGGTGAGCGACTCGACCGTGTACAGCGTCCCGGCCATGTGACCGCCGGACGCGAGGAAGGCGAGGGCGGCGATCCGAGTGATCCACCGGAGGCGGCCGACGATCGCCCCGAGGGCGTCGCCGTCGACGTCGCCGCGGAGCGCCGGCGGCAGCACGGCGAGGGTGACGAACAGCACGCTGCCGGTCCAGAGGATCGCGAAGCCGACGTGGAGCGACCACATGACCGGGTTGACGATGTCCATATCCGCCGGAGGGACCGACGCAACTTATAAACAGGCGAGACGGAGTCGCCGGACGCCAGGGGCGGTAAGCGACGGGGAACGGCCGACGGCGAGGGTTTTTAAATATCCCACGTTCGTATGCTTCGTCGATGGCCCTACTGCAGAAAATCAAGGAGAAACTCGGGTTCGGGACCGGCCGCGCCGAACGCGACGAAACGGAGACGGAAGTGACCGTCGAGAGCGACCCCGAACAGGGATCGGAGTCGGAACCAGAACCGGCGAGCGACGCCGACGACGCGGTCCCGGACGAGGGAACGGACGCCGACGAGCCGGCCGCCACGGAGACCGAGGCGGCCGCATCGACCGATTCGCTGGTCGACGAGGAGGGCGCCGCCGAGGATCCGTCCCAGGCGGCCGAGCCGGCGGAAGCGGCGGGGGTCGCCGACGAGGCGGTCGAAGCCGACGACGAGGCGGTCGAAGCCGACGAGGCGGTCGAAGCCGACGACGAGGCGGTCGAAGCCGACGACGAGACGGTCGAAGCCGACGACGAGGCGGTCGAGGTCGAGGGGACGGGCACCGACGTCGAGGAGCTCAAGGGGATCGGTCCCGCCTACGCCGAGCGGCTCGCCGAGATCGGTATCGACAGCGTCGAGCAGCTCGCGGCCGCCGACGTCGACGCGGTCGCGGAGGGCGCCAGCGTCGGCGAGAGCCGCGCCGCGACGTGGATCGACCGGGCGAAGGAGTTCTGAGACCGGCGACCGCAACTGTTTCGTCGTGCGCGCCGAACCGAGTGACATGGAGCGATCGGTACACACCGACCGGGACGGCTTCCGGGAGGTCGCCGCGGCGGCGCCCGCGGGGACCCGGGTCCCGGTCGAGCTCCGGGTCGCCGTCGGCGATCCCTTCGCGGCCTACCGCCGGGCCCGCGACGGCCCCGGCGGGTTCTGCTACGAGACCACCGGCGGCCAGTCAGGCTGGGGATACTTCGGCGTCGACCCGGTCGAGCGGCTGACCGTCTCGGACGAGGCGGTCGTTGCGACGGGGGGCGGCGAGGACGTCGCCTCGGTCGGCAACGCATCCGACGGCCCGGACGCCGGCCGCCGGAGCCCGACCGGCGACTACCGCCGCCCGAGCCCGACGCTCGCGGCGCTTCAGGGCCTCCTCGACGGGGAGCGGCTCGCGCGGGGCGACTGCGAGGTCCCCTACCCGTGCGGCGCGTTCGGCTGGCTCTCCTACGACGTCGCCCGCGAGCTGGAGTCGTTTCCGGCGTCCGCGCCGGCAGGCCCCGGCGCGGTCGACGACCGCGGGCTCCCGCGGCTCCAGATCGGCGTCTTCGACCGCGTCGCGGCGTGGGAGTGCCCGGTGGCCGACGCTGAGGACGCCGAGGGCGCCGAGAGCGCTGAAAACGACGAGGACGCGGACGAGGCGTCGTCCGTTACCCTCCGCGTGACCGCCTGTCCGCGCGTCCCGGCGGGAGTCGACGATCCGACGGCCGACCGCGACGCCCTCGACGCGCTGTTCGACGAAGGGGCGGCGCGGGCTGGCGGCCTGATCGACCGGATCGAGACGGGCGATCCCGAGGTCGGCCCCGCGCCCGATCCGGACGCATCGACGGCGACCTTCGAGAGCGGCGTCGGCCGCGAGGGGTACGCCGAGGCGGTCCGCCGCGTGAAGGGGTACGTCCGCGACGGCGATACCTTCCAGGCGAACGTCTCGCAGCGCCTTCGCGCCCCCGCCGCCGTCCACCCGGTGGAGGCGTACGACGCGCTCCGGCAGGTGAATCCGGCGCCGTACTCCGGGCTGATCGAGTTCTCGCGGGAGGCGGGGACCGGACGAGACGGCGGCGACGCGGCGGGAACGCCCCCCTCCGGCGTCGACCTCGTGAGCGCGAGCCCGGAGCTCCTCTTGGAGCGTGTCCCGACCGACGACGCCGACCGGGGCGCCCGGCTCGTGACGGAGCCCATCGCCGGAACGCGGCCTCGAGGGGACTCCGACGAGACGGACGCGGCGCTGGAGGCGGAGCTGACGGGCGACGCGAAGGAGCGCGCGGAGCACGCGATGCTCGTCGACTTGGAGCGCAACGACCTCGGGAAGGTGTCGCGGTTCGGCACGGTCGACGTCGCGGAGTACCGCCGCGTGGACCGGTACAGCGAGGTGATGCACCTCGTCAGCCTCGTCGAGGGCGAGGCGCGCCCGGACGTGGGGCTCGCGGACGCGGTCGCGGCGTGTTTCCCCGGCGGGACGATCACGGGCGCGCCGAAGCCGCGGACGATGGAGATCATCGACGAGCTGGAGGCGACGCGCCGGGGGCCGTACACCGGCTCGATGCTCGCCGCCGGCTTCGACGGCCGCGCGACGCTGAACATCGTGATCCGGACCCTGGTCCGGCACGCCGCGGCGTACCACCTGCGCGTCGGGGCCGGGATCGTCCACGACTCCGAGCCCGACGCGGAGTACGAGGAGACGCTCGACAAGGCGCGGGCGCTCGTGACCGCCATCGACGAGGCGCTCGCCGCCGGCGAGATGGCGGTGGACGGGGACGGGAGCGCGAGCGACGCGGAAGAGCCGGAGGCGGGCGATGACTGACGCGTCGACCCCCGGAGCCGACGGCGGGGCTCCCGTACGCGCCGACACCGTGGACGCCACCGACGCCGCCGACGCCGAAGGCGGCTGGCGATCGGGCGTCGGGGATTCGGACGCCCGGGTGCTCGTCGTCGACAACTACGACTCGTTCGCGTACAACCTCGTCCAGTACGTCGGCGAGGTCGCCGGCGCGGTCGCGGTCCGGCGGAACGACGCGGTCGACCTCGACGGGATCCGCGCGCTCGACCCGGACGGTGTCGTCGTCTCGCCGGGGCCGGGCACCCCCGCCGAGGCGGGCGTCTCGACCGCCGTTTTCGACCTCGATCGCCCGGTGCTCGGGGTCTGCCTCGGTCACCAGGCGCTGTGCGCCAACCGCGGAAGCCGGGTGGGTCACGCACCGGAGGTCGTCCACGGGAAGCCGTCGACGATCACCCACGACGGCTCCGGGGTGTTCGCGGGGCTCCCCGACCGGCTCCGCGTCGGGCGATACCACTCGCTGTGCGTCGAGCGCGCCGACCTGCCGGACGAGGTCGTCGAGACGGCCCGCACCGAGGACGAGCGCGAGGTCGTGATGGGCGTGCGCCACCGCGAGAAACCGCACGTCGGCGTGCAGTTCCACCCGGAGAGCATCCTCACCCCGCGGGGAAAGGCGATGGTGGCGAACTTCGTGGAGGCGTGCGAGACGCACGAGCGGGGGACCGCCGATGAGTGAGGGAGAGTCGCTCCGATATCACGTCGACGGCGAGGTCGTGCCCGCGAGCGAGGCGACCGTCTCGGTCGAGGACCGCGGGTTCGCCTACGGCGACGCCGCCTTCGAGACGATGCGCGCCTACGGCGGCGAGGTGTTCCGGTGGGACGACCACGCGGCGCGGCTCGCCGACACCTGCGAGACGCTCGGGCTCGACCACGGCCTCGCGGACGGCGACCTGAAGGAGCGGATCGACGAGACGCTCGCGGCCAACGACCTCGCCGACGCGTACGTCAAGCTCTCGGTCACCCGCGGCGTCCAGCCCGGCACGCTCGACCCGAAACCGGAGGTCGACCCGACCGTCGTCGTGATCGCGAAGCCGCTCCCCCGAGGCGGGGTGGACTCGGAGCCGGTTCACGACGGTCCGGCCGCGGTCCAGACGACGAAAACGCGGAAGCCGTCCTCGCGAGCGCTCCCCGCCGACGCGAAGACGCACAACTACCTCAACGGGATCTTGGCCCGGCTCGAACTCCGGGTCACGGGCGCGGACGAGGCCCTCATGCTCGACGCCGACGGCAACGTCGCCGAGGGGGCGACAGCGAACCTCTTCTTCGCCGACGGCACCGCCCTCAAGACCCCCTCGCTCGACGGGCCGATCCTCCCCGGCGTCACCCGCCGGACAGTGATCGATATCGCCGAGGACGAGGGGATTCCGGTCGAAGAGGGGACGTACGCCCCCGACGCGGTCCGCGAGGCCGACGAGGTGTTCCTCACCAACTCGACGTGGGAGATACGGCCCGTCGAGACTGTCGACGGCCTCGCGGTCGACGGGGACGGCGACGGGGTCGAGGGCCCCCTCACCACCCTGATATCGCGGCTGTTCGACCGCCGCGTGGAGGAGCGGTACTACGACGGCGAGCGGCTGTGAGTCGAGCGACGGCCGATCTCGATGCTGGTTTATAAATGAGCGATGCGGGCGCGTGCCTCCGAGCGCCCCTCGGGCGCGAGGAGCACGCGCGAGGGAGTCGGCTCGGCGTTTGTAAACGCCGAGCCGACGAGGCTGGGGAGGCGTGAGGCTGCGGTGCCGTGCGGCCGGGTGGGGGCTCAAAGGGGCAGCCGCGAGGGCGGCGTAGGCGACGAAAGCACCGCAACGAGGGAGCGAGAGCGACCGAGTGAGGAGCGCAGCGAGCGTACGCCGCCCTCGCGGCTGGGGCTTTGGCTGTGTTCGTCGATGAGCGGCTGTCAACCACATACGACCGAGCGGCTGGGGCTT
>NZ_NHPF01000054.1:0-4193 GCF_002252925.1 Halorubrum sp. Ea8 | reverse complement strand
GAGCAACTCCGCGAGTACTTCGCCGACCGCAACGTCCGGATCGTCGAGGAACGGACCGAGGAGGGACCGGAAGGGTACGCCGTTCTCTCCCGCGACGGCGACCTCGTCACCGCCGTCGGCGTGGAGGAACTCCTCCCCGGTATCGACGGCGAATCCGACGCGAGCGACGACGACTCGTCGGACGGGCGGGAGCCCGGCCCCCCCGACCGGCAGCGGGTCGGCGAGCCGATCCTCGACCACCTCGATGAGACGATGTTCACGTCCTACTCCCGGGAGGACATGGTCGCCGCGTCCCGGGAGATCGAGGACCGCGCGTGGCGCGTCGGCGACGGCGAGCTCCACGCCGGGTTCCAGACCCTCGACGTCCTCACCGGCGAGGCGGACACGTACGACCTCTTAGGCGAGAAGGAGCGGCTCAGCGTCCACGCGTACGCCGCGAACGAGGGCGACCCGCCGGACGTCGAACACTACACGGTCCACGTCGGGGAGACCGCCGAGATCCGCGAGACGTGGTTCGTCGCGTACGACGGCGGCGGCTACGACGACGCGAAGTGCGCGCTGCTCGCCGAGGAGCGCGCGCCCGGCGAGTTCTTCGGCTTCTGGAGCTACGACCCCGAGACGGTCGATTACATCATCGACTACCTGGCGGAGCGGTACGGGGGATCGGAGCAGACGGACGACGGCGGAGCGACGGTGTGACCGGCCGCCCCTCGGAGGCGACGGTCTGGCTGTCGGCCGCGACGCTCGTCGCGACGGTCGCGACCGCGGGGAGCCTCTGGTTGAGCCTCGGGCTCGGGCTCGCGCCCTGCGACCTGTGTTGGTACCAGCGGATCCTCATGTACCCGCTCGTCGCGGTGCTCGGCGTCGCGACGGTCGAGGCACGGCCGGCGGTCTCGCGAACCGCGCTCCCGCTCGTGGCTCCCGGACTGGCCCTCTCGGCGTACCACTCGTACCTCCAAGCGACGCAGGGACAGTGCACGCTCGGCGGTCCGTGCGCGACCGTTCAGTGGCAGAGCCCGTCCCTCGGACTCACGATCCCGAACCTCTCGCTCGTCGCGTTCGTACTGCTCGCGGTCCTGCTCGTCGGGATGCGGCTACGCGTCGAATAAGAGCGGAGCGGCGAACGCCGCGCGACGGTGTCTTCAGTCCTTCCGCTTGACCACGTCGCCGAGCGTCATCGTCCCCGAGTCGCCGCCGTTCCAGTCGGCGTCCTCGACGGACTCGCCCTCGACGAGCGAGATGTCGAGCGCCCGCTCCAGCTTCCGCTGGACCTCGTCGGTCGGGAGGGTGTCGCCGCGTTCGAGCTTGCGGATGAGGCTGGCCTTCTCGTTGAGCTGGTCGGCCAGCTCCTCTTGGCTGAGCCCGCGGGACTCGCGGGCGTTCCGGATCTGATCGTCGTAGTCGGTGGCGATCTCGTCCATGTCGTCGAACATGTCGCGCGGCCGCGTCGAGCCGCCCGAGGAGCCGCCGGACCCCGAGGCGCCGGACGACGAGCCTGAGGCGGACGACTTCCCGGTGCTCGAGCTCGTGGAGTACTTGCTGCCACCGGAGCCGGTGGACTCGTCGCGGACCTCTGTGCCGAAGTCCGTACACGAGCTACACAGCTCCAGTTCGGCGCCTTCGACCTTCGTCGTCGTCAGCGAGGCTTGGTCGGCGCCGCACATCTCACACTGGGGCATACGCGACGCTAACGCTCCCGGTGGTATAAAGGGTGCGCCGGGGCGCCGCGACGGAACCGATCGACCGCGTCCGCGGCCGTTCGCCCCGCGACGAGTCGTGCCGCGTCCGGTACCGACTTGTCGCCGCGCCCGGCAGAGGTGGTATGGACGTCCACGTCACCAACTCGACCGTGCGGGGGACGACCCGCGCGCCGCCCTCGAAGAGCTACACGCACCGCGCGCTGCTCGCCGCCGGGTACAGCGACGGCGCGACCGTGCGGTCCCCGCTCGTCTCCGCTGACACGCGGGCGACCGCCCGCGCCGTGACCGCCTTCGGCGGCGCGGTCGGGCCGGAGTCCGGGAGCGACGTCGCCGACGCCGACACCGACGCGCTCGTCCCCGACGGCGCCGAGTCCCTCTCAGTCGACGGCTTCGACGGCCGGCCGGCGGTCCCCGACGACGTGATCGACTGCGCGAACTCCGGGACGACGATGCGGCTGGTCACGGCCGCGGCCGCGCTCGCCGACGGCGCGACGGTGCTGACGGGGGACGGGTCGCTCCGGTCGCGCCCGCAGGGGCCGCTCCTGACGGCCCTCACGGACCTCGGCGTCCGCGCGGAGTCGACCCGGGGTAACGGCCAGGCGCCGCTGGTTATCTCCGGGCCCCTCGCGGGCGGCGAGGTGGCGATCCCGGGCGACGTCTCCTCGCAGTACGTCACCGCGCTGCTGATGGCCGGCGCGGTCACCGACCGGGGGATCGAGATCGATCTGACGACCGACCTCAAGTCGGCGCCGTACGTCGACATCACGCTCGAACTGCTCGACGACTTCGGCGTCGAGGCGACCCCCGTGGGGGCCGACGGGGAGGCGCTCGACGGCGCCGCCGGCGCGGCGGGGTTCGTCGTCGAGGGCGGCCAGTCGTACGCGCCCGCCGGCGGGAGCTACGCCGTCCCCGGCGACTTCTCGTCCATCTCGTACCTCGTCGCGGCCGGGGCGGTCGCGGCCGGCTCCGGCGAGTCCGTCCGGATCGAGGGCGCTCGCCCGAGCGCGCAGGGCGACTCCGCGATCGTCGACATCGCGGAGCGCATGGGCGTCGACGTCGAGTGGGACCGCGACGAGGGAGTCATTTCCGTCCGACGTTCGGACCTCTCGGGCGTCGAGGTCGACGTGGGCGACACGCCCGACCTCCTCCCCACCATCGCCGCGCTCGGCGCGGTCGCCGACGGCGACACCCGGATCACGAACTGCGAGCACGTCCGGTACAAGGAGACCGACCGCGTCGCCGCGATGGCCGAGGAGCTGACGAAGATGGGCGCCGAGACGACCGAGGAGCCGGACGTCCTGACGATCCACGGGTCCGAGAGCGACCTGCGGGGGGCGACCGTCGACGGCCGCGCCGATCACCGGATCGTGATGTCGCTCGCCGTGGCCGCGCTCGCCGCCGAGGGCACCACGACGATCCGCGGCGGCGAGCACGTCGACGTCTCGTTCCCGGACTTCTTCGACGCGATGGCCGACCTCGGGATGGCCGTCGAGCGCGAGGGTACGGGCGAGTAGACGCAATATATAAATACCGCAAGACTGCAGCGGCGATTATTTATAAACGAACGGCGGTGCAGTGGCGCGTGCCTGCGAGGTCGCTTCGCGGCCGAGCAGCACGCGCGAGGGAGTCGCGAACGAAGTGAGCGACGAGGCTGGGGAGGTGTGAGGCTGCGGTGCGGTTGCGGGTGGATGGGACTCAAAGGGGCAGTCGCGAGGACGAAGACGGGCGATGCAAGCACCGCAGGGAGCGAGTGAAACGAGCGACTGAGGAGCGCAGCGAGCCCATCGAGTCCTCGCGACTGGGGCTTTGGAGGTGTTCACCGCCGATTCGCGGTCAACTATTTCCAACCGAGCGACTGGGGCTTTGGAGGTGTTCACCGCCGATTCGCGGTCAACCATTTCCAACCGAGCGACTGGGGCTTTGACGTCATTCGCCGAGATAGCGACAGTCACTCTGATTGTCTATTTTCCACGATCTGACTCCCACGAGTCCCCTTCGTAAGACCGACGAGTACACAAACGCGCCGCGCCCACGACCCGGTATGGACGACATCGACGTCGAACCCGTGGATCGCGTCGAGGAGCCCGAGAGCGACGAGGACGCCGCGGGCGACGGCGAGCACGGAGCCGGCGGTCACGAGACCGACGCCACCGACGCCGACCTCCCGGCCGAGACGGACGCCGCCACGGCCCTCCCCGAGGGCGTCGACGCCCCCGAGTACGTCCTCTACGGCGGGAAGGGCGGGGTCGGGAAGACCACGATGGCGGCCGCGACGGGGCTCTCCTCGGCCGCGGGCGGCGTCCGCACGCTCGTCGTCTCGACGGACCCGGCGCACTCCCTCTCGGACACCTACGAGACGGACATCCCGGCGGAGCCGACGCGCATCCGCGAGGACATCCCGCTGTTCGCCGCGGAGATCGACCCCGACGACGCGATGGAGGAGGGGATGTTCGGCGCGGACGGCGACCCCCTCGGCGGCATGGGCGAGATGGG
>NZ_NHPF01000059.1:0-5170 GCF_002252925.1 Halorubrum sp. Ea8 | reverse complement strand
ACACACACCCCTCTATCGATGTGTTCGATGTGTTGCGCCCTTTGTGTTCTGTGGTTTATCAGACAACGTTTTCTATCCTACCATTCTATCGTCCAAACCCGTTCAAGAGGATGTTAGGCGTGTGGTTTCTACCGATCACCGGTGGATTGACCTGACGTAACGCAGATATCCCTCTGGACTCTTGTGCAAAAACACATCGATAGAGGGGTGTGTGTCTTCGACCGTGTACTCACGAACACATCGTCACCGGCTACCGCCAGTTAACCCATTATCATGATTATCAAGCGGTTAATCCGGTATCACGGGTTTCACACGGCTAATCACACTTCGATAGAGGTGGGGGAACCTTTTTGATAGAGGCGGGTATCAATTGGCATATGGGTACTGACGACTCCGATGATCCCGCAGATACCCGGGGACCGTCGGAGGACGAGTTGACGGCTCAAGCTGAGCTGTCGAATGCGTCGCAGTCTGATCCTTCGCGACAGTCTTCATCCTCTCACGTCACAAATGGTAACTCACAATCTGAAGACGAGGCTGACTCCGAGGAGTCATCACAGTCGATCGAGGACATGCTCCTCGAGTTCGACGATCAGGACGGGCTGATTCGGGACCGAGCGCTACTCGATCCGAATTACGTTGTCGAAGAGGACCGCATCGTGGGTCGTGACGAGCAACTCCAAGAAGTCACCAAGATGCTTCGCGTTGCGCTCGGTGACAACCGGCCCCCCAATCTATTTCTCTACGGACCGTCCGGGACAGGCAAATCCCTCATCACAAAAGCTGTTTGCCATAACATCAGCCGTATCTGTGAAAGCCGCGACATCCGGTTTGGCACTATTGAAGTGAACTGCCAGGATTTGGATACGCTTGGTATCGCCGTGTATGAACTCGTTCAGCAGGCTGCCGATGCTGCAGGTGTCCCTATCGAGGTGCCTAAACACGGCGTGGCGACGAAAGAGAAGTGGGATGAGCTCTATCGGATCGTCAACGAGCACTTCGACTCTGTTGTGTTTGTCCTCGATGAACTGGATATGCTCGTCGGACGGCGAGACAAACAAGAGCCCGCGTTTTCACGACTGCTGTATCAGCTCTCCCGAGCTGGGGCAAACGATGAGTTGAACGCATACATTTCGGTCGTTGCGATCTCAAACGACACGAAGATGATGGAGTCTGTTGGGAGTCGCGCTGTCAGTTCGTTAACTCCTGAAGACGTCCATTTCGACGATTACGACGCGAACCAACTCCAAGCAATTCTTCGACGCCGTCAGGACGCGTTCCATGACGACGTTGTCGACGACGACGTGATCCCACTCGCAGCGGCATTCGCAGCACAGACGCATGGTGACGCCAGAAAGGCGATCGATCTCATGCGGGTCGCCGGCGAATTAGCTGAACGTGAAGGCGACACCCGCGTGCGCGAAAAGCACGTCCGTACCGCACAAGAAAAGGTCGAAAAGAATCGGGTGTTGGAGGTCGTTCGCGGCATTAGCACACAGAAGAAGCTCTGTCTGTACGCCACTGCGGCGGTTGCTTCCCACACTGACGGCGGGACCGCTAGGAGTACAACTGGCTATCGTGTGTATCAGTATCTGACCGACGCTATTGACGCCGATCAGTACCACCAGGAAACGTATGTGAATAAGATGAAAGAGCTCACGACGTATTCGCTGGTCGACTTCGAGCGGCGGAGTCACGGCCCCAGCTCCGGGATGTTTCTCGAGTTCCAGTTTGGAGAACGGCCAGAGACGATTCTTGAAACCCTTCGAGAGGACTCGCGTATTGAAGCGATTTCTGAGGATGAGGTCACCTCTGTCGTCAAAGCGCAGATCCGTAACCAGACGTAGTAGAGATTCCAGCCATATTGTAGTTAGCTGTCCGCTCCGCGCTCTTTTAGAGGGCCGTCTCTGTGTATCTGGCCGCCTCCCCCCTAATGAGTAGTTTCCATTAGTTTCCGCACACCCCTCTATCGATGTGTTCGATGTGTTTGCTACCAAGCCACGTTCTTTATCATTTCAGTTGACATTTCCCTACAATGCTACCTTTCCATTTGGTCTCGTATACACCCCTCTATCGATGTGTATTGGCTGTCTGTTATCGGGCCACAATTCTTATTTGAGTCACCTATCTGAGACCAATTATTGCGTTTCTATTAGTCCCCGTATACACCCCTCTATCGATATGTAATTCGCTGTTAAACCCGCCAAAACGAATATATTCGGGAAAATAAATATTAGGCGGTAATCCGGCCCATCCAGTCTTGCTGAGTTAAGCGAACGACATCCAACCGCTAGATCAGAATACCGGTCAACGTGTTCATGAGAAGTAGTTCTTGTGGACACCCCTCTATCGATGTGTTCAGGAAATCGCATTCGGATACACCCTCCTATCGATGTGTAACGCAGAATCGGTGCCCCTCAAATATATCTACGTATCTGTGATCAAAACTAGCTGCTCCCCCCTCCGTCATCGAAGTGTAAATTCAGGGTCGACCGTCTTCCCGGCATTGATGTGAATATTGGTTCAGTCTCCGGCTTTTCTGATGTCATCGTTCGAATTTCATTTCCCATGGGCTGTTTTCACTCGACTTGTTACTCAGCTCATCTCTCACACGGTGTCCCCCGCTAAGGCTGTGCTATCCTACGGATTGTAGGTCTCTTCCAAAATACAAAATCAGCTTAGTAGCACTCTGTCGTCGGAATACGGCATATTTACACTTTGTACACGGGGTGTGTGGTGAGAATCTATCAGCGGATACACTCGTGATCAGGGGTGTGGTCTGTCTCAAATAGAAAAAGATGCTTCAACTGTGGAACTCTGTTCGACTGTTCGTGCGTGAACTACCCCACCCTACCGCTCGCCTGACGGCTCGCGCTTGAGGGTGGAGCTTCCTGTTTCTACGACGCGCTTTGCAGACACAGATGTATCTACAGGGAGCGCAGTCTCCACAGGCGCTGATTCGGAGTATCCCACTCCTACGTCTTCGAGGCCGCGAGAAAGAATGTTCCACGCCGCGTTCGCGTCTCTATCCGCCTCGAACCCACACGCCGGACAGGACTGTTCGCGCACCCACAGCGGCTTCTCTGTCGAAACGCCGCAGGACGCACACTCTTTCGTCGTCCCTCTTGGGTTGACGGCCACGAAGTGCGTGCCTTCGCGTTCGCACTTGTATTCGAGCAACGAGAGGAATGTCCCCCACGCCGCACCTGCCCGGTTCCGCGAGTTGCCCGGTAGTTCGACCAATCCCTTCGTGTCCAAGTTCTCGACCGCTACAAAGTCGTACTCGGTGGCGTAGTAGTTCGAGAGCTTGTGGAGGAAGTCTCGCCGCTTGTGCTTCAGGTCGGCGTGTCGTTCGGCCATAACTCGACGCTGTTTCTCCCAATTCGCAGACCCGTGCTGTTTCCGTGAGAGGTCACGCTGTGCGCGTTCCAACCGCTCGCGTTCGTCAGACAGGTCAAGCGATTTGACGACGGTCCCGTCGGTGTCGTGGGCGTACTTGAGAATCCCCACGTCGATACCGACGCACCGATCGGGAGTCTCCGGTTTCGCAGGTGGGTCGTCCGGGGTTTCGACGCCGAGGATAGCGTACCACTTGCCGGTCGGTTCCTGTTTGACCGTGACGGTCTTGATTTCGGCGTCGTCGGGGAGGTCGCGGTGGAAAGTGAGTGGGATTTCTCCGAGTTTCGAGAGCCACAGTCGGGTCCGACCGCCCGTGTTCTTGAGCTTGAAGCCGGATTGACTGTAGGTGAAACTGCGGTACTCGCCCGGCGCTTTCCACTTGAGCGTCCCGACGCGGTAGCCGTTCTCTTTGCGTCCGCGTAGCGTCGAGAGGTTGTCGTACAGCCGTTGAACGACTTTCTGAAGAACTTTCGAGTGGACTTGTTTCAGGTCGTTCCACCACTTTTTGAGACTCGGCAGGAGTTTCTGTTCGGAGTATGCCGACATGTCGTCTGCTCGGTTGAGTCGGTGAAGGAAGTGGTTGTAGACCTGCCTACAGGTATCGACAGTCCACGCTAGCTGCTCTTCAATCACGTCGGACGGTCGGAGCCGATACCTGTAGTTGTAGTTCATCGAGTGGTGTTACTCGTCGGGTTCGGTGGTCCGGACAACTTTCACGTCCGCACCACGCCAACCCTTTGGGACGAGGACGTGAGCGCTGTTACCAGTAGCTTTGGCCGTCCCGTCTATGACTTCGTGACCTTCGATTTCGTGTCTATCCATCACCTGTGTTTACACCATATTTCAACATGCAGATGACGGTGGGCCTGTGGGCCGAGCATCGAACGTGTTTACTACTCGTGCGGCGCTGTATCCGCTCCCTACTCGCTCGCTCCGCTCGCTCGTTGAGGAAGGGGCCTTAGCGCCTCAATTCAGGTAAAAAAGGCTCTATCGACTATTAACGGCTTAATCTAATCTAAAATTTTTTCTCGTCCCACTGTTTTCACTCTGGATGAGGGGTGTGTGGTCATCACTTTTCCAAGTGCACCAAAATCAAATCGCACACGGGGTATGGGAACTCTATAATCGGACGTATTGGCCTCTCATTCGTCCGGATTGACTGGCTCTTTATATTTGGACGTGACTTTGTCCCCCTCTCTCCACTGCCAGTAGTAGTAGCGGTTGTCGTTGATCTCCTTGATCGTGATCGTGGCCTTCGACGGGACGTCGTCCGGAAGATCGTCCGGCCGCTCGTCGATCTCGTCGTCATCCGACTCCTCCTCAAGGCGGGCTTCGCGAGCTTTGTGGTCTGCCAGCTCCTGGGCGTAGCGTGCGACGTGCTGGAGTTGGTCCGGCGAGTAGCCGTTGAGTGTGTTGACGATATCTGTCGGGAGTTCCGCCGGTGGCGTCGGTGGCTCGTAAGACATCAGCGGTCGCCTCGTGTTAACCAACAGAGTGCGTATTGGCATAGATTTGTTGGTTAATCATCCCGTCACGGGCTAAAGAGTACGAATAGCAAACTATTCGGGAATAGAACGGGCCGTTAGACGTCGTCGGGGCGGGGCGCGTTGTCGTACTTGACCATTTTCTCGGGTTTGTCAGAGATGGTGTCGTAGATCTGCTCGAGCGTCTACTCCGCTGCGAGCAGGTTGTGCTCCTCCAAGAACTCCAGACCCTCTTCCGTGAGTTGATAAAACTTCCAGGGGTGACCTCGGGTCGTGTTAACTTAAGC
>NZ_NHPF01000133.1:0-1489 GCF_002252925.1 Halorubrum sp. Ea8 | reverse complement strand
TTATAGAGATTCGAGGAGAATACCTGCGCCTTTAGGCGCAGGATGAATCCGACAACTCCTACGCAATCAACCGTCGATAGCACGGCCGGATATTCCACGCCAACCGACACTATTAACAGAACGGTACGCATAACCAGTTATGAAGCCAGAAATGAGTCGAACCATCCGAACCTTCGAGGCTACGATTACGAACCAGCAACAGGTTTGTGACGACCTCGACCAACTCGGATGGGCCGCCTCAAAACTCTGGAACGTCGGTCGCTACTACGCACAAGAACAGTGGGACGAAACGGGCGAGATTCCCGATGACGGGGAACTCAAGACCGAACTCAAAGGCCACGAACGCTACACGGACTTGCATTCTCAATCCAGTCAGCGCGTTCTCGAAGAACTCGCTGAAGCGTTCAACGGCTGGTTCGGCAAGCGTCGGAACGGCGACGACCGCGCCCGACCGCCCGGCTACCGCAAACACGGAGATTCCCACCCGCGTTCAACCGTGTCGTTCAAAGCGGCTGGCTTCAAGCACGACGCACAGTTCACCCGCGTCCGCCTCTCAAAAGGTCGCAACCTCAAAAAACACCGCTCAGACTTCATCCTGTGCGAGTACCAGACGCGCCCGGATGTTGACCTGACCGAGTGGGACATTCAACAGGTTCGGGCCGTCTACAAACGCGACGAGTGGCGGCTTCAATTCGTCTGTCGCACTACCATCGACCCGGAACCGCCGGGCGATGACGTGGCAGGTGTTGACCTCGGGATATGCAACTTCGCCGCCGTCTCGTTCGGCGGCGAGTCGGTGTTGTATCCCGGTGGCGCACTCAAAGAGGACGAATACTACTTCGTCAAAAAGAAAGCTAACTGCGATGATTCCTCGTCCCGAGAGGCCACTCGTCTTGACCGCAAGCGAACGAGTCGTCGGACGCACTTCTTGCACGCGCTCTCGAAAACGATTGTCGAGGAATGCGCCGAACGGAGTGTCGGTACGCTTGTCGTTGGCGACCTTGGCGGCATCCGAGAAGATGACGAGAACGGCGAATCACGCAACTGGGGCGACCACGGCAATTTCGACTTGCACGGGTGGGCGTTCGACCGTTTCACGACGCTACTTGACTACAAGGCGGAAGCCGAGGGTATCGACGTGGAGTTGGTGTCTGAACGCGATACATCGAAGTCGTGTTCGGCGTGTGGTTACACCGATGATGACCAGCGTGTAGAACGTGGCCTGTACGTGTGTGAGGAGTGCGGCACGGTTGCGAACGCAGACGTGAACGGTGCGGAGAACATTCGGCAAAAGGTACTCCCGAGTCTCGCCACGGATGGCGGTGATAGGGATAACGGCTGGTTGGCACAGCCAGCGGTTCACCTGTTCGACCGTAGTGAGGGTGTTTTCGCCCCACGAGAACAGGTCGTGAACCGCGAACCCTAATATCCCAACTCAGCGGCGCGGTACCGTGGGATTCCCGCGTCTTCAGGCGCGGGAGGATGTCAA
>NZ_NHPF01000046.1:0-2462 GCF_002252925.1 Halorubrum sp. Ea8 | reverse complement strand
CGCGCCGGACTCGCGGAGCCACTCGACCACGTTCTCGCGGGTCTCGGGCCACGAGAGCCCGACCATCTCGTACCACGCGACCATCGCGAAGACGGCGTTGTCGTGACAGCCCGGGACGGAGCCGTGCTCGTAGACGGTCCGCATGGGGTCGCGGGTCGGCTCCGAGACGAGCTCCTTGAACTCGGCGGCGGTGAGGAGGCGGAGGCGACCGCCTTCCTCCACGACGCGCTGTTCCCGTTCCAAGGCGTCGAGCGCGGCCTTGCGGAGCCCGCCCCACTCCCCGTGGACCGCCTCGCGCAGCGTTGACTCGGCCATCCCGTCGGGCTCGGCGGTGAGAACGGTCAACAGGTCCGTGTACGCCTTCTCGATGGTCGGCCAGCTCACGCCCTCGAAGTCGCAGTCGGCGTCGTGGAGGCTGTTGGTCGTCCGGCAGCCGGGACACGGGTAGCGGAACGTCGGCACTGGGTGAGAGTGGGTCGCGCCCCGAGTTAGGGTTTTCGCGACGCGGCTCGCGGGGCCGTCTCCGTTCGCGACGCGGCTCGCGGAGTCGTTCCCGGCGTCGCCGAGGTCGACGCCCGCCCTCGGCACCGTCGATCACGGCGTTCCGAAACGTTTACTCGCCGGCCGGCCGCGATTTCAGACGGTATGACTAAAGTTAGCGTCATCGGTGCGGCGGGGACCGTCGGGGCAGCGGCCGGCTACAACCTCGCGCTGCGCGACGTTGTCGACGATCTCGTCTTCGTCGACATCCCGGATCAGCGGGAGACGACGATCGGGCAGGCGGCCGACGCGAACCACGGGATCGCCTACGACTCGAACACGACCGTCCGGCAGGGCGAGTACGAGGACACCGCCGGCTCGGACGTCGTCGTGATCACGGCCGGGATCCCGCGGAAGGAGGGGCAGACCCGGATCGACTTGGCGGGCGATAACGCGCCCATCATGGAGGACATCGGCTCGTCGCTGGCCGAGCACAACGACGACTTCGTCACCGTCACCACCTCCAACCCGGTCGACCTCCTGAACCGCCACCTGTACGAGGCGGGCGACCGCGACCGCCACGAGGTCGTCGGCTTCGGCGGGCGGCTCGACTCCGCGCGCTTCCGCTACGTCCTCTCCGAGCGCTTCGACGCGCCCGTCAAGAACGTCGAGGCGACGATCCTCGGCGAGCACGGCGACGCGCAGGCGCCCGCCTTCTCGAAGGTGCGCGTCGACGGCCGCGACCCCGAGTTCGACGCCGACGAGAAGGAGGAGATCCTCGCGGACCTCCAGGAGTCCGCCATGGACGTGATCAGCCGGAAGGGCGCCACGCAGTGGGGCCCGGCCACCGGCGTCGCCCACACCGTCGAGGCCATCCTGAACGACACCGGCGAGGTGCTCCCCTGCTCCGTCGTGCTCGACGGCGAGTTCGGCTACGAGGACACCGCGCTCGGCGTCCCCGCGAAGCTCGGTTCGAACGGCGTCGAGGAGGTCGTCGAGTGGGACCTCGACGAGTACGAGGCCGACCTGCTCGACGAGGCCGCGGAGAAGCTCTCCGAGCAGTACGAGAAGATCGCCTGAGGCGCGCCCGACACCGCGGTCGACGCCGCAGTCTCCATTCTGCTTTTTAAACCGACCCGCAGACTGTCGACCTGGTTTATAAGTAGTCCTGAGTGACGGTGGTGATCGATCGGAACTCAGGACCGCGGTGGCGCGCGCCCCCGAGCGGCCGCCATCGGCGGCCGCGAGGAGCGTGCGCGAGGGAGGAGCGAGCGAAGCGAGCGACGAGGCTGGGGAGGCGTGAGGCCGCGGTTGCGGTACGGGTGGGACTCAAAGCGGCAGTCGCGAGGGCGAAGCACGGCGACGGAAGCACTGCAAGGAGCGAGCGTAGCGAGCGACTGAAGCGCGCAGCGAGCCGCGCGAGCCCTCGCGGCTGGGGCTTTGGAGATGTTCTCTGCCGATCCGCAGTCATCGCTCACGTATAGCCGAGCGGCTGGGGCTTTGGAGATGTTCTCTGCCGATCCGTAGTCATCGCTCACGTACAGCCGAGCGGCTGGGGCTTTGGAGATGTTCTCTGCCGATCCGTAGTCATCGCTCACGTATAGCCGAGCGGCTGGGGCTTTAGAGGTGTTTCACCGCCGATCTGCAACTCTCCACTTATAAACAATCGACTCAGAGTTCCTACTCCTCCTATTCGCCGTCGGCGTTCGCGAAGAACTCCACGTCGCCGGCGATGACCGCGCTCGCGACCACGCCGCCGCCGACCAGCAGCGCGACGACGAGCGTCGTGAGCGTCGTCGAGAGCGCGCTCCCGCCGACCGCGACGCCGACGAACGCGCCGACCGAACCGCCGACGCCGCCGGCGATGATCGCGAGCGTCTGTGCCTCGCTCATAGCTGTCGGTTCCTCAACACGGAACATAAGCGTTCGCGTCGGGCTCTCACGGGTGATAACGGGGTCGGCGGGTGATGTTAAGTTAAGAA
>NZ_NHPF01000092.1:0-5362 GCF_002252925.1 Halorubrum sp. Ea8 | reverse complement strand
CGATGTCGGCGTCGACGTCGATACCGACGTTCCCGGCGACACCGACGTCGATGTCGGCAGCGGCGGCCGCGACCGCTCTTCTCCCGACGTCGATTTCGATGGGGTCGTCCTCGACGACGACGACGACGACAATCAGGGCCTGTTCGACGACCTCCTCTCGGGGGAACCGATCTTCGAGAACAAGGAAGTGCTCCGTCCCTCCTACACCCCCCACGAGCTCCCGCACCGAAACGATCAGATCAATCGGATGGCGACGATCCTCGTCTCGGCGCTCCGGGGCGAGACGCCCTCGAATATCCTTATTTACGGAAAGACGGGGACCGGCAAGACGGCGTCGGCGAAGTTCGTCTCTCAGGAGCTCGAGTCGACCTCACAGAAGTACGACGTCCCCTGCGAGGTCGAGTACATCAACTGCGAGGTGACCGACACGCAGTACCGGGTCCTCGCCCAGCTCGCCAACACCTTCATCGAAAAGAACCAGCGGGTCATCGCGGACCGCCTCGAGAACCACCGAGAGCTCAGGTCCGAGGCGGCCGACGACCCTGCGGTGCTCGCCGGGACCGAGTTCGCGACCATCGACGCCCTCGACGCGCGGATCGATGAACTCGAAGCCGATGCCGACGAGATGGAGGAGGTCCCGATGACCGGGTGGCCGACCGACCGGGTCTACTCGACGTTCTTCGAGGCGGTCGACTACCACGAGCGTGTGGTCGTGATCATGCTCGACGAGATCGACAAGCTCGTCGAGAAGAGCGGCGACGACACCCTGTATAACCTCTCGCGGATGAACTCCGAGCTCGACCGCTCACGGATCTCCATCATGGGGATCTCCAACGACTTGAAGTTCACCGACTTCCTCGACCCCCGCGTCAAGTCCAGCCTCGGCGAGGAGGAGATCGTGTTCCCACCGTACGACGCGAACCAGCTCCGCGACATCCTTCAGCACCGCGCCGATATCGCGTTCAAACAGGAGGCGCTCACGGACGACGTGATCCCGCTCTGCGCCGCGTTCGCCGCCCAGGAGCACGGCGACGCCCGTCGAGCCCTCGACCTCCTTCGAACCGCGGGAGAGCTCGCCGAGCGTTCGCAGGCCGAGATCGTCGCGGAGAAACACGTCCGGCAGGCGCAGGACAAGATCGAACTCGACCGGGTCGTCGAGGTCGTCCGGACGCTCCCGACGCAGAGCAAGATCGTCCTCTTCGCCGTGATCCTCTTGGAGAAGAACGGCGTCCACAACATCAACACCGGCGAGGTGTTCAACATCTACAAGCGCCTGTGCGAGGAGATCGACGCGGACGTGCTCACGCAGCGCCGCGTCACCGACCTCATCAGCGAACTCGACATGCTCGGGATCGTCAACGCCGTCGTCGTCTCGAAGGGCCGCTACGGGCGCACGAAAGAGATGGGCCTCTCGGTCCCCGTCGAGGAGACCGAGGCGGTGCTGCTGTCCGATTCCCGCCTCGGCGACATCGAGAACGCGCAGCCGTTCGTTCAGGCGCGGTTCGACAACTGACTCGCGCTCCCGCTATCGGCAGCGTCACTCGACCCGACCGCGCGTTTAGTTCGGTCGTTCAGGTCTCGTTCGCTGGTCCGAATTTCGGTTCGATCTCTTCTCACGCAGACGCGCTCGCGATCGACCCTCCACCCGAAACGACGGGGTCACCGACCGCCACCCGCCCACCGACCGCATCGAACTCGGTACCCGTCCCGCGCTCGTCGACCGCGCCGGGCTCCGCCGCGGCGGTCGTCGCGACCACGTCGCTCAGCTCCGCCTGACCGCTCGCGATCAGCCGCACGTATCCGAGATACGGGACGCGCACCCGCGCGACCCCGGTCACCCACTCGGCCTTGACCGGCGCCGCGAGTCCGTTCGCTTGGTCGTACGCGGCGTTGTTGTCGCCGAGCGTGATGAACCCGTCGTGAGGGGCCGGGCAGTGGCGGAGTTCGGTGCACCCCGCCGCGCTGTGATACTCGTCGTCGGCCCGGTCGTACCAGTTCTCCCCCTCCTCGACGTGAAACATCGCCCGGTGGATGATCGGCGAGGCGGTCCGTCCCGGCGGCCGGTATATCACCACCGACCCGTACGACCCGAACGTCCGGTAGTCGACGGTTCGGCCGTCCTCGTACGTCACCACCCCGACGTCGTTGTCCGCCTCGTCCGGCGCGAGCCGTCCGGGTTCCGTGACGAACACGAGGTCGCCCACCTCCATGTTGGGCTCCATGCTGCCGGACTCGACGGCCACCATCGGGGGCCACACGCCGCTGACTCCGAACAGGATCAACCCGATCACCAGCACGATCGCCACGCTGGAGAGCATCTCTCGAATCCACATCAGGACGCCTTCCCTGTCGTGCCGGAACCGATGGAGGAGGCTTTCCGTCTCGTTCCGTTCCGACCCGCCGCGACCTCGCTCCGCTCTCTCCTCGCGGTCCTCGATCCCGGGAAAATCGTGCCGTTCGGTCGACTCGTCTCGCTCGGACGCGTCGATCGGACCGGTCGTATCCGCCGGATCAGTCGGGTCAGACGCCTCGGCCGAATCGGTCGATTCGGACGGATCGACGGGATCAGTCGGATCGGACGAGTCGGCCGGATCGGCCGGGTCTCCCGAGTGGGCCGGACCGTCCGATTCCGGCTCGTCGCGCGGCCCTCGTTCCTCTCCGTCGTCGTCCGACGCTGCCCTTCGCTCGGCCGGATCGCCGTCGGTTCCCGGCCGATCCCCTTCGTCCATTACGTCCGGCTTGTCGGGTTTCGGTGATAAGCTTCCGGGTCACGGCTCTCGTCGGGTCGCGGGACGGCGGACCCGTCCTCCGGAACCGTTTTGAGTCGCACCCCCCTCTCGACTGTCGTGCCGCTGGAGTCGAACGCCCGGATCGTCAAGGAGCTCGCCAGACGGGGCTACAACGCGGAGCGAGAGGCGGTCACCCTCCTGGCGAGCGCTCCCGACTCCGCAGCCGCCCTCGAATCGGCCGTCGACCGCGCACCCGACGACGCCCTCCGGATCACCGCCGACCACGTCCGCACGGCGGTCGGTTCCGACGACGTCGCCGATTCCGAGATCACGACCGGCGCCGATGCTGACCCTGGCGCCAACGCCGCCCCAGGCGCCAACGCTGACCCTGGCGCCAACGCTGACTCCGGCGCCGCCGCTGACCGTCACGCCGACGCTGACCGTCACGCCGCCGCTGACCCTGGCGCCGACGCTGACCGTCACGCCGACTCCGGAGCCCCGACCGGCTCGAACCCTGACTCAGCCCTTGATACGGGCCGATCTCCAGTCGAAACGGAGGGGTCCGGGGATGACGTTCGCACCGATTCGACCGACGGGCGCTCCGACCGCGACGCGGACCGCAGAGAGCTGGAGGTCGGCAACGACATGACGGGACGGAGCACCGGTACCGGCGAGTACGCCGACTTCGTCCGGACGTTTCGCGACCGGTACGAGCGTCTCTCGAAGGTCCTTCGGGGTCGCGTCAACCACCGGCCCGCCGAGGCGATCGCGGACATGCCCGGCGGCAGCGACGCCGCGATGATCGGGCTCGTCAACGATATCCGCTCGACGAAGTCCGGCCACTGGCTCGTCGAACTGGAGGACACCACCGGGACGTTCCCCGCGCTGGTGATGAAAGACAAGGGGCTCGCCGACGTCGTCGACGAGATCCTGATGGACGAGTGCGTCGCCGTCGAGGGGACGCTCGCTGACGACTCCGGAATCTTATTCGCCGACTCGCTGCACTTCCCGGACGTTCCCCGTACCCACAGAACCGGGGCGGCCGACCGCCACGTCCAGGCCGCGCTGATCTCCGACGTCCACGTCGGCAGCGACGAGTTCATGGCCGACGCGTGGCACCGCTTCACCGACTGGCTCCACACGCCCGAGGCCGAGCCGGTCGAGTACATCCTCCTCGCCGGCGACATGGTCGAGGGGGTCGGCGTCTATCCCGATCAGGACGAGGAGCTGGAGATCGTCGACATCTACGATCAGTACGAGGCGTTCTCGGAGCACCTCAAGGAGGTGCCGGCGGACACCGAGGTCGTGATGATCCCGGGGAACCACGACGCGGTCAGGCTCGCCGAGCCCCAGCCCGGGTTCAACGACGAGATCCGCGACATCATGGACGTCCACGACGCGCAGATCGTCTCGAACCCGGCCACCGTCAGCGTCGAAGGCGTCGACGTACTGATGTACCACGGCGTCTCGCTCGACGAGGTGATCGCGGAGCTCCCCGAGGAGAAGGCGAGCTACGACGAGCCGCACAAGGCGATGTACCAACTGCTGAAGAAGCGCCACGTCGCCCCGCAGTTCGGCGGCCACACCCGCGTCGCCCCGGAGGAGCGCGACTACCTCGTCATCGAGAACGTCCCCGACGTGTTCCACACCGGGCACGTCCACAAGCTCGGCTGGGGGAAGTACCACAACGTCCTCGCCGTCAACTCCGGCTGTTGGCAGGCCCAGACCGACTTTCAGAAGTCCGTCAACATCGACCCCGACGCGGGGTACGCCCCCATCCTCGACCTCGACACGCTGGAGATGACCGTTCGAAAGTTCTCGTAGCCGTCGCTGCCTCCGTATCGGGTCCGACCGGTCCGACGGCTGAAGTCGGATACCGCCGCCACACCCGCCCGTGACGTGACCGTCGCCCGCGGCGCACTGGGCGGGAGCGCGACGCACCGCCGCGGGGCCGTTCCGTTTCGACTCCGTCGCCCGTTCGCCATTCGAACCCTCCTCGCCCGCCGACTCCGCGGTCTACCGGTCGATCTCGACCCGACCGCTCGTCGCGCTGTTGAGCCGTTCGACCAGTTCGTCGACCTCGGCCACCGGAACGCGGAGATCGAACCGCACGCGCTCTTCGTAGTCGGCGTCGAACGCGACGCCGGAGGACTCGATCACGCCCCGAACGGTCCCCGAGTCGTCGTACCCCGTCTCCACGACCAGCCGCCGGTGCGGCCGCTCCTCGACGACCCCGGCCGCGTCGACGCCTTCCTTCACCGCCCGCGAGTAGGCTCGCGCGAGCCCCCCGACCCCGAGGTTCGTCCCGCCGTAGTAGCGAGTCACCACGGCGACGACGTTGCGGATCTCGCGCTGCTGGAGCACGTTGAGCGCCGGCTTCCCGGCCGACCCGGAGGGCTCCCCGTCGTCGGAGGAGTACTCCCGGAGCATGGGCTCGCGCCCGGGCGTCCGCTCGGACGCCTCGCCCGCGGGCACCCGGTACGCCGGCACGTTGTGGGTCGCGTCGCCGTACTCCGCTCCGACGCGCTCGATGAACTCCTCGGCCTCCTCGACCGTGTCCACCGGGGCGACGTGGCCGAGGAACTCCGAGCCCCGGACCTCGAACGTCGCCGTCGCGGGCTCCGCGACGGCGA
>NZ_NHPF01000030.1:0-8026 GCF_002252925.1 Halorubrum sp. Ea8 | reverse complement strand
CGCCACCTCCCCGGCGTCGCGGAGCCACCCCCGTCGCGAGGCGCCCGCCCGGACCCGCCGGTAGCCCAGTCCGATCGACAGGACCGTCGCCGCGATCATGAACGCGCCGACGGCCAGCCGGGTCGCCGGAACGAACACGGGCTCGACCGCGGCGGCGGCCGCGCTCGCGTCGACGACGAACAGCCCGACGATCCACTCGGCGACCAGCCGGTACTCGCCCGGATGCGCGAGCAGCGGGACGCCCATCGGGAGCCCGCCGCGGACGACGAGGGCCAGCCAGCGCTCGGCCGACGTCGGCAGGTGGTCGACGCCCGCGACGACGAGCGCCGCGACGTCGCCCTGCCCCCAGTGGAGCCACGTGAGCGCGATGAACCCGACGAAGGCGGCCACGGGAGCGAGGAAGAACGCCGCGACGACCGCCCCGCCGAGGACCGCGTACGCGACGGAGACGACCGCGACCGACCGCCGGAGCGAGACGTCCGTCGCCGCGCGCAGCGGAACGAGGTGGTCGACCGCGCCGTGGGCCATCCCGACGGCGAGCGTCCCCAGCGCGAACGTCGCGACGCCCACCTCCACCGGAAACAGGGGGGTCACGGCGCCGACTGGGAGCAGCGCCGCGAGCGCTAGCGCGGGGTACAGCGCGAACCACCGGTCGACCGCCGACCGGGCGTCATCGTCGCTCTCGACCGCCGTCGCCTCGCGGCGCGCCGCCGCGCCTGCCGCGGTTTCAGTCATTGACGGGGTCAGGGGACTCCGGGTCCGGTTCGGGCGGTTCGGGCGTCGGGTCGAACGCGTCCGCCGCCGACTCGGTCGGCCGGCCGCGCCGGTCGTTCCAGTCGAGCACCCACTCGAACAGCACGAGCCCGTTCACCGTCATCACGCCGGCCGAGGCGAAGAAGAGCATCTCCTCGATCGGGAGTCCGAGGACCGCGACCCCGGTCGTCAGCTCGGCGGAGAGCTGCCACGTCCCCATCGCGATCGCGATCCGGTCGGCGATCCAGAAGTACGCCGCGGGGATCAGCGTCGCCGCGAGCCACATCCGCGGCGTCCGGATCAGGTACCCGCCCCCCACCGCCCACTGCAGCGCGAAGACGGGGCCGACCCACGCGATCAGCCCGCCGAGGTAGAGGTACGAGGGGTCGAGCGACACGAGCCAGAGCCCGCCGGCGACCATCGCGACGCCGGCGACGACGCCGGCGATCCGCGGGCCCCGATCGAAGTCGCCCTCGCGGAACGTCGGGTCGAACCCGATCAGGTGGAGCGCGAACGCGGTGACGACGGTCTGGATGGCGAAGAACAGGTACTCGCCGAGCGGGATCGACAGCGCCCGGACGAGCACCGCCCCGTCGGCGTACCACCACGCCCCCCGTCGGATCATGTAGCTGATCCACGGCGTCGTGTACACGTACGCGATGGCGACGAGGATCGCGATCCCGGCGGTCGCGCGTCGCCGGCGGACGACGTCGTACCGCGGCGCGAGGTACCACAGCGCCGCGACGACGGGAAGGCTGAAGACGAGATGGAACTGGAGGTACGTCAGCGTCGGAAGCATCCGATCACCCCACCGGCGCCGTTCATGCGATCACGTTCGCTCCGTCGCTTATTAAGGCTCAGTCCAAACAGTGTGGTCGGCCCCGACGGTCGTCGAGAGTGAGATCGGCGGTCGTCGGGATTTCGTCCGGCGATCATCGGGATCTCGTCCGGCGGTCGTCGGCGCTAGGCCTCGGCCGACAGCACGCCGTGCCCCTCCAACACCTTCCCGAGCCGGAACATGGAGGCAACGACGGCGTCGCAGACGGGGCGCACCGCGTCCTTCGGCACGAATCCGACCGCGAGCCCGGCGACCTCCAGCATCGGGAGGTCGTTCGCGCCGTCGCCGACCGCGACCGTCTCCGCCATCGCGAAGCCGAGGTCGTCGGCCAACTCGGCCAGCGCGTCGTCCTTCGTCCCCTCGATGAGCGGTCCCTCGGCCTCGCCGGTGAGCTTCCCGCCGGCCGTCGGGAGGCGGTTGGCGACGATCGTGTCGGCCTCGACCCCCGCCTTCGCGAGCGCGCGCTCGACGCCGCGCTCGAACCCGCCCGTGAGCACCGCGACGTGGTGCCCCTCGGCCTGCAGCCGCTCGATCAGCTCCCCGGCGCCCGGCCGGAGCGTCACCTCGTCGAACGCGGCCGCGACCGCCTCGTCGTCGAGCCCGCCGAGCAGCTCCGCCCGTCGGTAGAGGCTCTCGGCGTAGCTGAGCTCGTCGTTCATCGCTCGCTCGGTTATCTCGGTCACCTCGTCGGCGACGCCCGCGCGCTCGGCGAGCAGGACCGTCATCTCGGAGTCGGAGAGCGTGCCGTCGAAGTCGAACGCGATGAGGCTCATGGACCCCGTTCGGCGCGGAGGGGTTTTGAAGCACCTGATCGCGCAACGGACCCCGCACGGCGGGGCCGTCTCGCCCCGCCGCGCCCTCGGTGGCCTTTTTGCCGGTCGGGGTCGTCCCCACCGTCATGGATCGAACCGACGCTGACCGCGCCGACGTCGACGTCGACGACCTCTTGAAGGTGATCTTGGGACTTGCTATCGTATGGCTTCTCCTGGAGATCCTCGGCGCCGTGCTGGAGGTCACGTTCGTCCTCCTCGACGCGCTCCCGACGCTGATCGTCCTCGCCATCGTCGTCCTGATCGCCTTACGGCTCACCGACCGGATCTGAGTCGTGTTCAGCCTGAACGTCCCGCTCCCGCCCGCGGTCGGCGATCTTGCGGCCGATCTCCACCCGAAACTGTCGGGGTTCGACCGCGTGCGCGACCGGCACACCCTCGTCTGCAAGCGACTCGGGGTCGACGACGTCCCGGACCGCGTCGCGAGCGCGGCCCGCCCCGGACCCCAGGACGTCGGTTCCGCCGCCGAACCGAGCCCCCCGAAGCCCGACGCGCTCGAGGCGCTCCGGGAGGACCTCCGACCCCTGCTGTCGGGAACCGACCCGTTCGAGGTGGCCGCGACCGGGATCGACGTCTTCGACGCGCCGGCGTCCGGCTCGCGGCCGGTGGTGTACCTCGCCGTCGAGAGCGAGGTCCTCGTGCGGCTTCATCAGCGACTCTGCGCCGCCTACGGCGCGATCGAGGGGATCGAAGGCGACGACTTCGTCCCGCACGTCACCCTGGCGCGCGGCGGAAACCCCGCTCCGGGCGTCGTGGCCGACCTCGTGGGCGCGGCGGTCGACCCGATCCGGTGGCGCGTCCACGCGCTCGACCTGTACGACCCCGAGTTCCGCGAGGTCGCCGCGACTATCGATTTATAAATGGGTGGCCGGGACTCGGCGGTGAACCGTTTCGAATTCCCGGCCGCTCGGCGAGACGCTGTCGCCTGCGCTTCGTCGGTGATCACGTCCAAAGCCCCAGCCACCACGTCCAAAGCCCCAGCCACCACGTCCAAAGCCCCAGCCACCACGTCCAAAGCCCCAGCCACCACGTCCAAAGCCCCAGCCCCCACGTCCAAAGCCCCAGCCGTGAGGCGGGCACACGCTCGCTGTGCTCCTCACTCGGTCGCTGACGCTCCCTCGTTGCGGTGCTTCCGTCGCCTGTGCCCGCCTCACGGCTGCCCCTTTGAGTCCCGCCCCGCACGGCGACCGCACCTCACGCCTCCCCAGCCTTGTCGCTCACTTCGTTCGCGACTCCCTCGCGCGTGCACCTCGCGCCCGTCGGGCGCTCGGCGGCACGCGCCGCCGCTATCGGTTTATAAATAGCACGTCGCCGTCGGCGGTCACTCTCGCCGCCCGCTCTGCGTATCGCCCCCGTCGCGCTCGCCCGGCTCGTCGACCGCGTGGTGCGGTCCGACGGGACCGTGCGTCGGGCAGACGCCGGCGATGGGAGTCGCGTTGAGACAGCAGGCGCGCTGCTGACTCGCGATGACGCCCAGCGAGAGGGGCTCACCGCAGCGCCGGCAGTACGACGCGGTCCCGTCGTCGGCCATCTCTACCGCTCGCGAATGCGCATCGGCACCGGGTGGTTCGGGTGCATCGTCAGCGAGCCGCGCAGCGAGAGTTCGGGCCCCTCGTACTCCAGGTCGTACTGCGAGCAGACCTCCGCGAGGATCAGCTTCGCCTCCAGCAGCGAGAACGCCTTCCCGATGCAGTGGCGCGGGCCGCCGCCGAACGGGAAGTACGCGAACCGGGGGCGTTGGCTCCGGCGCTCGGGGGCCCATCGACTCGGGTCGAACGTCTCGGGGTCGTCGTACCAGCGCGGCGACCGGTGGATCACCCACTGCGACAGCATGAGCGCCGAGCCCTCCGGGATCCGGTACCCACCGATCTTCACGTCGAGCTTCGGCTCGCGGAACAGGGTGTAGACGGGCGGGTACAGCCGCATCGATTCGTTGAGCACGCGCTCGGTGTACTTCATGTCGCGGGCGTCGGCGGCGGTCGGGGCGCCGTCGGCGGTCGCCGCCCGGGCCTCGCCGGCCACGCGCTCGCGGGCCTCGGGGTGATTCGAGAGCAGGTAGAACGTGTACGTCAGCGCGAGCGCCGTCGTGTCGTGACCGGCGAGCAGCATCGTCACCAGCTCGTCGCGGAGGTTCTTGTCGGTCTGCTCGCCGCGGTCCCGGGCGCGCAACAGGACGGAGAGCAGGTCCATCGGCAGGTCGCCGTCGCCGTCGCCGGCGGGGCCGCGCACCGCGACGCCCTCGGGACCGGCCGGGTCGACGCTCGGGTCGCGCTCGGTCCCGCGCCGGCGCTCCACGATCCCGTCGATCACGGATTCGAGGGTGCCGATGGCGTCGTCGAACTCGCGGTTCTCGCGGGTCGGCACCCAGTTCGGGATCAGGAAGCGGCGCGGGTCGGGCTCGAACCGCGCGCCGAGCGGCTCCAGCTTCTCTTGGACGGTCTTCACCTCCTCGTCGGTGATGTCGGCGCCGAACATCGCCGAGACGATGATCTTGACGGTGAGGCGGGCGACCTCGAGCTGGATGTCGACCACGTCGCCGTCGTTCCAGTCCGCGAGTTGCGACTCGGTGTGGCCGACCATCGTCCCCGCGAGCGCCCCGATCCGCCGGTTGTGGAACGAGGGGTTCGCCAGCTTCCGCTGGCGCTGCCACGCCTCGCCCTCGCTCAT
This sequence comes from Halorubrum sp. Ea8, assembly GCF_002252925.1. Taxonomy (NCBI): domain Archaea; kingdom Methanobacteriati; phylum Methanobacteriota; class Halobacteria; order Halobacteriales; family Haloferacaceae; genus Halorubrum; species Halorubrum sp. Ea8. Next base: position 2,938 of record NZ_NHPF01000030.1, on the reverse strand, counting down.
GAGGAGACCGTCCCCGAGCAGGGTGTCCATGGCGTCGTCGCCGAACTGCGGCTTCCGGTAGCGCTCGGCCTCGGAGACGAGGACGCGCTCGATGTCGGCGGGGTTCGTCAGGAGGTAGGTCTCGCGCGGGCCGAGGTCGAAGCGAACGACGTCGCCGTAGCTGTCGGCGCAGGCGCGCATGAACGAGAACGGGTCGTCGGCGTACTGGCGACCGTTGCCGAAGACGGGGTCGCCGATGGGTCCGGGCGGCGTGACGGACATACGAGAAACAGGGTCTCTGCGAGGTTAAACGTTCGGCGGCGGGGCGGCGGCGGCGACGCCGCGGGGGGACGGACGCGGCGCCACGTGGGAATTTGCCGGGCGCTACGAGAGGGTCCGGCGGGCGCTACTCGGACCGCTCTCGATCCCGCTCCTCTCGCCTCTCATGCCTCGCGTCCAGGCGCTCGACGCGGGCGATCAGCTCGTCGACGGCGACCTCCTGGTCGTCGGTCGCCTCGACGATGCGCTCGGTCGCGTCCTCGGTCCGGTCGGAGCGCTCGCGGACCGCCTCCAGCGACGACGTGAGCTCCTCGACGGTCGCGGCCTGGTCGTCCGTCGTCCGGGCGACCTCGGCGACGCCCGCGGCCGCCTCGTCGACCGCGTCGGCGATCTCCTCCAGCGAGTCGAGCACGGTCTCGATCTCGGTGCCGGCGTCCTCGATGCGGTCGTGCGAGCGCTCGACGGCGGTGCTCGTCTCGTCGGACTGCGCCTGGAGCTCCGCGAGGCTCTCCGTGATCTCCTCGGTGTAGCCGCGCGTCTCGTCGGCGAGCTTCTTGACCTCCTCGGCGACGACCGCGAAGCCGTCGCCGCCCTCGCCGGCGCGGGCGGCCTCGATGTTGGCGTTGAGCGCCAGCAGGTTCGTCTGCTCGGCGACGTCGGAGATGACCTCGATGACCTCCTCGATGTCGTCCATGCGCTCCGAGAGCGCGCCGACGCTCTCGACGAGCTCGTCGCCGATCTCGACGACGTCCTGAGTCGCCTCGCGGGCGTCCTCGCTGGCGTCGAGCCCCTCGTCCGCGGCCTCGCTGGCGGCGATCGCGGCGGAGTCGACCTGGTCGGCGGTGGCGGCGACCTCCTCCATGCCGGCGGAGAACGACTGCATCTCGGAGACGCTCTCCTCTAGCAGCTCGTTCTGCTCGTCGACGTTCTCGGCGATGTCGCCGGCGGCCCCGCTCGCCTCTTGGACCGTCTCGTCGATCTGTCGCGCCTGCTCGTGGACGCTCTCGGAGAGGCTCTGGAGGTTCTCGGCCATCCCGTTGACGACGCCGATGACGGCCAGCAGCTCCTCGCTCAGGATCTCGCACTCCTCGTGTCGGACGGCGCGGGCGTCGAGGTTCCCCTCGCCGATCGCCTCCGCCGTCTCGCGCACCTCCTTCACCAGCGTTTCGGTCGCGTTCCGCTGGTTGACGTTCTCCGTCCGGTCGATGACGACCTCGGTGACGCCGACGAGCTCCTCGCCCTCGTACAGCGGCGTCGCCGTGAACTCGATGTGCTTCTCGTCGCCGTGGCGGTCGACCATCGTGCTGGTGTCGCGGTAGCGGGTCTGCGCCGAGTCGCACCGCTCGACGCCGTACGCCTCGTCGGCGGTCTCCGGCGCGTCGAGCACTTTGTCGGCCAGCGTGTCGGCCCGCCGCCCGTCGGGATAGAACAGCTCCGAGACGTGGCCGTGACCGATCGCGTCCTCGCGCGCTTTCCCGGTGAGCGACGCGATGGACTCGTTCCACTCGGCGACGTTGCCGTCGGCGTCGAGGATGAACGTCGGCACGCCGGTGGCGTTGAACACCTGCTCGAAGCCGGCCCTGGACAGCGTCTCGGCGCGGTCGGTGCCCGCTTCGTCCACGATCCCTGGAGCCGTGCCGTCGGCTCCGCTCGGTCTCCCGTCGTCGGCCCCGTCGTCGACGACGACCCCGCCGTCCGGGACCGACCGCGAGTCCCGGTCCCGCCCGAACACCCGTCGGAGTAGCCCGCTGACTCCCGTCATATCTATGTCGCCCTCTCCCAAGCGCCCGCATAAACGGTTCCCCCCGTTATTCACGTGTGATAATCATCTGGTCCTCTAGATGAAAGGAGCGCCGTCGGCCTTCTCTTTCGCTCCCCCGACACGATCGCTCCCTCTGCTGCGATCGCTCCCCTCCCCGCCCGTAGCGTTCAAACGCGTCCGGCGGCTACCCGGATCCGATGGACTCCGACGCCGTGCGCGAGCGGGCCGCGGACCTCCCGACCGAGCCCGGCGTCTACCAGTTCCGGGCGGGGGAGACGACGCTGTACGTCGGCAAGGCGGTCGACCTCCGGGACCGAGTGCGGTCGTACGCCGACCCGCGCTCGGGGCGTATCAGGGGGATGGTCGCGCGCGCCGACCGGATCGAGTTCGCGGTCACCGACACCGAGACGCAGGCGCTGCTGCTGGAGGCCAACCTCATCAAACGGCTCCAGCCGCGGTTCAACGTCCGGCTGAAAGACGACAAGTCGTACCCGCTGATCGCGCTCACCGACCACCCCGTCCCCCGGATCGAAGTCACCCGCGACCCGGAGGAAGGCGCGGTCGCGTACGGCCCGTTCACGGACAAGGGCCGCGTCGAGACCGTGGTGAAGGCGGTCCGCGACGAGTACCGGCTCCGCGGCTGCTCGGATCACAAGTACGCGAACCGCGACCGCCCCTGCCTCGACTACGAGATGGGGATCTGCTCGGCCCCCTGCACCGGCGAGATCGACCCCGCGAGCTACGCCGAGGACGTGGCCGCGGTCCACCGCTTTCTGGAGGGCGAGACCGGCGCCCTCGCCGACCCCCTGCGCCGGCGGATGGAGAGCGCCGCCGAGCACGCCGAGTTCGAGCGCGCCGCCAACCTCCGCGACCGGCTCGAAGCGGTCGAGGCGTTCCACGGCGAGGGCGGCGAGGCCG
>NZ_NHPF01000050.1:0-17464 GCF_002252925.1 Halorubrum sp. Ea8 | reverse complement strand
TGCTTAAGTTAACACGACGGTCACCACTCCTTACAGGCGGTACAGACGAGGGCGCCGTCGTCGAGCCAGCGCCGCGCGACCGACTCCCCGCATCGGTCGCAGGCGCCGCCGTCGGTCGTCCACGTCGCGGTCGACGTCGCCGGGTCGGCGTCGATCGACTCTGCGGCGTCGGCGTCGGCCTCCCGCTCGGTACCGCCGTCGGACGGCTCTCCGTCCGCGTCGCCGGCGAACTCGTCGAGCGAGCGGTCCTCGGGCATCTACGCCTCCCGACGGAGCCGGGCCACGACGTAGTCGCGCTCCAGTTCGCCGAGGAACTCGCCGAGCCGGGGCCCCTGCGTGTCGTCGAAGAAGAGCCGGTAGCCGGCCGCGAAGAAGTCGCCGACCTCGACGTCGTGCGCGCGCGCCGTCTCGTACATCTCCGCCTGGATCGCGTCGCCGTCGTGGCCCGCGGCGACGAAGTCGGCGAGGTCGTCGAGCGCGGCGGCCACGTCGTCGTCGAACGCGGCGTCCGGCAGGTCGGTCTGGAGCCGGTAGTCGTACTCGTTTTCGGTGCGCTCGGCCCAGTTGCGCGCCTTCTCGACGCGGCCGAGCGCGGCCGCGACGACCTCCTCGGAGGCGTCCTCTGGGATGTGCCCCTCGTCGCGGGCGAGCCGCTCGCGGAAGTCGGGGTCGTCGACCATCCCGAGGACGGCCGCGAACGTGTACGGGAGCCTGACGGGTCGCTCCGTCGGCGGATCGTCGGCGCGGCCGACGACGAAGGGGTAGGCGCGCTCGGCGAAGGCGGTCAGGTCCTCGTCGTCCACCTCGCCGAAGTACGCCCGCTCGAAGCGGTCGAAGCGGTCGACGAGCTGGTCGAGCCGTTCGACGTCGAGGTCGCGGGCCTTCTTCGGGTGGAGCGCGAAGAAGTAGCGGAGCACCTCGGGCTCGATCAGGTCGAGCAGCTCCGGAACGGTGACGACGTTACCCGCCGACGAGGAGAGCGGCTCCCCGTTGAGCGTGAACCACTCGTACACCATCGGGACGGGCGGCTCGACCCCGAGGACGTTCCGGGCGACGTCGACGCCCGAAGGCCACGACCCCTCCGCGTGGTCCTTACCGAACGGCTCGAAGTCGACGCCGAGCACCTCCCACTGACCGGGCCACTCGAGGCGCCACGGGAGCTTCCCCTCCCGGAACGTCGCGGTCCCCTCGTGGCCGCAGCCCTCGATGACCTCGTCGCCGACTTCCATGTCGGTGCAGACGTAGTCGACGGTCTCCGCGTCGAGGTCGACGTCGACGACGGTCTCGGTCACCTTCCCGCACTCCGCGCAGATCGGATTGAACGGGACGTACTCGCCGTCGACCTTGTCTTGGTACTGAGAGAGGACCTCGCGGACGCCGTCAAGATCGGAGAGGACCGTCCGGGTGACGTCGTCGAAGTCGCCGTCGGCGTACAGCTCCGTGTTCGAGACCATCTCGACGGGGACCCCCAGCCGGTCGGCGTCGGCCTTCAGGAGGGCGGCGAAGTGGGCCGCGTACGACTCTCGCTCGCCGAACGGGTCCGGGATCGCGGTGTACGGCTTCCCGAGGTTGCGGCCGAGCGCGCCCGCGTCCACCTCGCCGAGGCCGACGATCTCGCCGTCGGCGTTCGCCAGCTTCCGCGGGAGCTTGCGGAGCGGGTCCTTGTCGTCAGAGGAGAACACCTGCCGGACCTCGCGGCCGCGCTCGCGGAGCACGGCGGCGACGAAGTACCCCCGCATGATCTCGTTGAAGTTGCCGAGGTGCGCGACGCCGGACGGGGAGACGCCGCCCTTGATCACGATCGGCTCGTCGGGGTCGCGCGCCTCGATCTCGTCGGCGACGACGTCGGCCCAGAAGGCGCGGAAGTCGCCGTCCCCCTCAGCCCCGTCGGCCTCCTCGCCCGTCCCCGTCGCACCGGCGGCGTCCCGCGCCTGCTCGGAGAGGATGTGAGGGGAGTCGTCGGCGCTCATGCGTCGCCGCCCCCCGTCCAGTACGTCGGCTCGTCGCTGGCGGTCGGGACCACGTCGGTACCGGTGTGGTCGCCCCGGAGCGCGGCGTCGACGACCGCGCCCGGGTCCGTGCCGTCGAGGACGATCGAGCGGATCCCCGCCCGGTCGATCAGCTTGGCCGCGAGCAGGTCCACGGGGGCGGAGGCGCCGGCGTCCCGACTCATCGGGAGCACGACGTCGACGAGCTCCGCCGGCGACATCGATCCGAACTGCGTCGCGTCCGGGTCGGCGTTGGGGTCGGCGTCGTACACGCCGTTCGCGCTCGTCGCGTACACGAGGAGGTCGGCGTCGACGGACTCGGCGAACGCCGCGGCGACCGCGTCGGTCGTCTGCCCGGGGGTGACGCCGCCCATCACCGACACCTCGCCGCGACGGAGCGCCGCGGCGGCCTCGTCGTACCCCGTCGCCGGCGAGAGGTTCGCGCGGCCGTCGAGCGCGGCGATCAGCAGGCGGGCGTTGAGCCGAGTGGTGCCGATGCCGAGCTGGTCGAGTTCGACCTCGTTGGCGCCGAGGTCCCGCGCCGTCTCGATGTACTCTCGCGCGACTCCGCCGCCGCCGACGACGATGCCCACCTCGCAGCCGTCGGCGGCAATCCGCTCGATCGTCTCGGCGTACGCGGCCACCCGATCGGGGTCGAGATCGGGCGCGAGCACGCTCCCGCCGATAGAAACGACGACTCTCATTACCGTCGCATACCCCTGTCTCGCTCTTAAGGATTATCAAGGCCGGACGCCGCCGGTTTCCGAGGCGGTCGCCGCGTCGACGGACGCGGGCGCTCGGCGCATCGGCGGGAAACGCCTAAGCCGCTCGCACCCCGCCTTCGTGTATGCAACCGATAGCGATCGTGGGGCCCGGCGCGGCGGACCTGGCCGGGGCGCTCACCGACCGACTCGACGGCCGGACCGCCGTTGTGAGTCATGCGGACGGCGCCGACGGCGGGGACGGCGCGAGCGACGGGGCCACCGACGGCGGCGTCGCGGTCGAGTCGCCGCGGGACCGGACCGGCGCCGACACCGAGGTATCGCTCGCGAGCGACGGCGAGTGGACCGGCCGCGGGCGAGTCGACGGGCTCGACGCGTTCCTCGACGGGCTCGCGCCCGATCACGAGTACCTCGTCGCGGTCGGCGACTCCAGACTGCGCGTGCCGACGGTCCTGCTCGGAGCGGACGCGGAACCGGAAGACGTGCCCGGGACGGTCATCGCCGCCGCCGACGCGCCCGGCGGCGTCGACCTCGACCGCCTCGTCGCCGACGCCGACGCCGCGGAGCCGTGGATCACGCGCGAGACGCTCGTGCGGCGGGTCGAGGCGTCCGCCGACGCGGACCGGTCGGGAGCGATCGCGACGTTCACCGGCCGCGTCCGGGCGCGGGACGCGCCCGGCGACGACCGCACCACCCACTTGGCCTTCGAGAAGTACGAGGGGGTCGCCGCGGAGCGCATGGACGCGATCGCGGCCGAACTGACCGAGCGCGACGGCGTGTTCGACGTCCGAATGCACCATCGGACCGGCGTTATCGAGGCGGGCGAGGACATCGTCTTCGTCGTCGTTCTAGCGGGGCACCGTCGGGAGGCGTTCCGCACCGTCGAGGACGGGATCGACCGGCTGAAAGACGAGGTACCGATCTTCAAGAAGGAGACGACCGAGGCCGAGGAGTTCTGGGTTCACCGGCGTGACTGATCGGCTCTCGCCCGCGCGAGTGGCCGGTCCTCGACAGGGCATCTGACTGTTCCTCGGCCGCACAACTGACCGAATATCGGCCCCGCGTCTGGCCGGCGACCGGCCGCGCGGACCGCGAGCGCGGGGTCGGGGCGGGATATTTACCGGCAATATACGCTGGTTAAGCCGAGAATTACCGATCCATCGCCGCGGCATAACCGTCGATAAGTGAACTGCGTATTACGGCTTCAAAACGGGTTATGAAATATCTAAGCCGTTCAGAGGCTTTTGTGAACGGTCTGTCAGACACGTTTTAGCCGATGTCCCCCGTCTAAAACGCCGCAAAAGCCGCTGAACACCGTCCAACGGTCGCACCTTTATAACATCCTCCGGGAGCAATCGGAGGGTGTACCATGAGCGCGACTGCAAATCCCTCCGCGAACGCGAACCCAACCGACGACCTCAGCAAGGAAGAGCGGCTGAAGCGGTACCTGCTCGACCGCGCCGAGGACGGCGAGATGTACTTCAAGGGGAAGTTCATCTCCGACGACGTCGACCTCTCGCCGAAGGAGATCGGCGCCCTGATGGTGAAGCTCCGCGACTCCGCCACCGAGCTCACCGTCGAGAAGTGGTCGTACACTGGCGCGACGACCTGGCGCATCGAGCCCGCCTGACGAGGACCTTCGAGCCCGCCCGGCGGCGGCAAACCACGCGCTCACGCGCGTCCCCGCTTTCTCCCCCAACGCGGCCCCCGCTCTCCGGGGGTCGACCGTTTCCGAACCGCTCCGACGACGCGTAGCGTCGGTCGGCGGCGCCGCGGTTCGAGGCGCGCCGCTGGCGACGCGGGGTTTATACTCGCCGACCAGTTACGACCGACGATGCCAGAACACGAGGACGGGGAGGCGTCGGCCGCGGCCGACGTCCCGCGTCCGGAGCCGCTGCGGACGTTCTTCAGGGTGGACGAGATCCGTCGAGACGACGGGCGCGTCCGGTACGTCGGGAAGTCGTACGTCCCGGAACGCACCCTGCTGCGGAAGCTGGTCCCGCCGTTCCGAGACGCCGGCTACGAGGTCGACCTCGAGGCCGACGGCGACGGTCACGTCGTCGTCGCGACGCCCTTCGACCGCGGGCGCGACGGGGTGCCGTGGCTCAACGTCGTCCTGTTCGCGGCGACGGTGTGTTCCACCCTGTTCGTCGGCGCGTACGGCTGGTACTACGTCGGCTGGGAGGAGATCGCCGCGAACCCCCTGACGATACTGCAAGCGTGGCCGTTCACCGCGGCCGTGCTCGGCGTGCTGATGACGCACGAGCTCGGGCATTACGCCGCCGGTCGATACCACGGAGTCAGCGTCTCGCTGCCGTACGTCATCCCCTTCTTCTTCCCCTTCGGGACGCTCGGAGCGGTGATCCGGATGCGCGGGCGGATGCCCTCCCGGAAGGTGCTGTTCGACATCGGCGCGGCCGGACCGATCGCGGGACTCGTCGCCACCGTCGTCGTCACCGTCATCGGTCTCTCGCTCGACCCGATCCGCGTCCCGGCGGAGCTCGCGAACGCCTCCGGAACGATGATCCGCTTCAACAACCCGCCGCTGCTGGAGATCATCGCCGACCTCATCGGCCAGCCGACGGGGTACGAGGACCCGGCGCTCACGGCGCACCCGGTGGTGATCGGCGGTTGGGTCGGGATGTTCTTCACCCTCCTGAACCTCCTGCCCGTCGGTCAGCTCGACGGGGGCCACATGGTCCGCGCGATGGTCGGCCCGCGGCAGGAGACGATCGCGGCGCTCGTCCCCGGCGCCCTCTTCTCGATCGCCGCGTACCTCTACTTCTGGCGCGGCCTCGGAATCGACGAGTCGGTCGGCCTGTGGGGGTTCTGGGGCCTGTTCGCGCTCGTCATCGCGTTCAACGGCCCGGCGAACCCGGCCGAGGACGAGCGGATCGGCTGGCCGCGGCTCGCCGTCGGTCTCGCGACGTTCGCGCTCGGGGCGCTCTGCTTCCTGCTCGTCCCGATTCAGGTCGTCTCCGGCTGACCGGCGGACGGGCTCGGCGCGTCGACGGGAGGGCGCGACGGTCCCCGGCTCAGTCGTCGCGGCGCTGCTTCATCCCCTGCCTGGTGAACTGCGGCGTGGCCCGGAGGCCGCGCTTCTTCCGGAACGAGCGGTAGAGCGCGATCGCCAGCGGGACGGCGAGCAGGAGGACGACGCCGGCGAGCCGCCACGCGTCGGCGAACGAGTAGAGGATCGTCGCGGAGAGGACGCCGACCGCGAGCAGCACCGAGTAGGCGATCCGCATCGCGAGCTTGTCGAGGACGTTCGAGTCGTCGTCGATCGTGACGTCGACGTGGAGGTCGCCCCGGTTCGCCCGTTCGAGGAAGTCGTCGGCCTTCGGCGGGACGGTGAACAGCGCCTCGGTGGTGCGCTGGACCTGTCGCCCGGCGCCCTCGGCGAGGTCGCGGGCGGTCTGCTCGTAGTACCCCTCGTCCCTGAGGTACTCCGTCGCCGTGGAGATGAAGTCGAACTCGGGGTCGAGCGTGACGCAGACCCCCTCGACGACGGTCGCGACGCGCAACACGAGCGCGAGGTCCGGCGGGAGCCGGAGGGGGAACTCGTAGATGGTCGACTCCACCTGTTCGATGATCTGGTTCACCTGGTACTGCTCGATGTCCTCGCCGCTGGCGTCGGCGATGGCCAGTTCCATCACGTTCCCCATCACCTCGCGGTCGGCCTCCGGCGAGAGGGTGCCCATCGCGATGAGCGTGTCGAGGATGCCGTCGATGTCCTGCCGGGCGACCGCGACGTAGAACTCGACGATCTTCTCCTGGATGAACGGGTCCACGCGCCCGGCCATTCCGAAGTCGTAGAATATCACGGTGCCGTCGTCGTCGACGGCGAGGTTCCCGGGATGGGGGTCCGCGTGGAACACGCCGTCGTCGATGATCATCTGGAGGTACACCTCCTGGAGCGTCTCGGCGATGGCGTTGCGGTCGAATCCCGCGGCGTCGAGCTCGTCGAGCCGGTTGATCTTCACCCCCGGGACGTACTCCATCGTGAGCACTCGCGGCCCGGAGACCTCCTCGTAGGCGGTGGGGATCCGGATCCGGTCGTTGTCGTCGAAGTTGGCGCGGATCTCCTCGAGCATCTCGCGTTCGCGCTTGTAATCCATCTCCTCGCGGATCGTCTTCGCGAACTCGTCGGCGAGGTTCTCCAGCGAGAACGCCCGCCCGCTACCGGTGAACCGCTTGACGAGCGGGATCGACCAGCGGATCGTCCGGAGGTCGGCCTCGACCAGCGACTCGATCCCCGGCCGGCGGACCTTCACGGCGACGTCGTTGCCCTCGTAGCGGGCGGTGTACACCTGTCCGAGGCTCGCGCCGCTTATCGGGTCGCGGTCGAAGTCGTCGAACGTCTCGTCGACGGGGCCGAACTCCTCTTCGAGGACGACCCTCGACTCCTCCCACGGGGCCGGCGGCACGTCGTCTTGGAGCCCTTCCAGCACCTCGATGTACGCCGGCGGGAGGATGTCGGGCCGGGTCGAGAGGATCTGGCCGAGCTTGATGAACGTCGGACCGAGGGTGAGCAGGATGTCGAGGAGGACGGCGGCGCGCTCGCGCTGGGTCTCCGCGTCGACGTCGCGGCTCCCGCCGAACAGGAGGAACCGCTTCCGGTCCCGCCAGTAGGCGACGATCAGCGGCGAGAACCGCCGGACGACCACGAAGAACCGCCAGTAGGCGCGAAGGTTGACCAGCGTGACCACCCGTCAGGCGTCGGCCTCGTCGTCGGAGTCGGCGTCCCCGTCGGCGTCGTCGACCGGGATGGTACGGGAGGTGTCTCCGGTCCGCTTCGGGATCGTGACCTCGAGCACCCCGCGGTCCATCTCGGCGTCCGCGCCGGTCCCGTCGGCGTCCCCCGGGAGCGGGAGCTCCGCGTCGAGGAACAGGGGACGGTCCTCGCGGACGTAGCGGAACCCCTCGGGGACCCCCTTCTCGCGGCGCCCCTCGATGACGATCCGACCGTCCTCGGAGAGGACTTCGGTCGTCTCGGAGGTCGCGCCGGGGAGGTCGACGACGAGGACGTACCCGTCGTCTGATTCGAGCAGGTCCGCAAACACCGCGTCCGGGAGGTCCCGGAGCGCTTCACGTAACGCTGACATGTATACGGGTACGGTCGCCGCGGCGAAAAAGGTGTGGAAACGGGGACCGAGACGGAGGGGTCGGCGGCTCAGTCGTCGCGGCTGAACTCCAGATCGAGGCCGGTCAGGTCGAGGTGCTCGATATCCCTCCCCTGCGATTCACCCGGCAGGATGTCGCCGAGGCTCGCGCCGAACGCGGCCCCGGCCCAGACGAACGCCACGCGGGAGACCCGTTCGAGGGCGCCCGGGTCGCCCTCGTGGAGCCGGCCCCAAAGGACCATCATGAGGACCGAGGTGAACAGCGAGACGAGCAGGATCCCGGCGTAGCGCCGCGGGACGATCCCGAGGATCGGGTGGCTGATCTCGATCTGCCGGAAGTCGGCGAAGTACAGCAGCCCGGCGGTCATGACCAGCACGAACCCCACGTGGACGAGCAGGAAGACGGGAACGCCGCCCGGCGTGGCCGCGGCGAACCACGCCGCGATCTCGAAGACGCCACCCTCGACGAGCAGGGGGAGCGCGAAGAGGACCGAGCCCACGAACGCCTCGGCCAAGTCCCGCGAGGTGTACTTCGTGATCCGGGTCCGAAACGCCGAGCTTCCGGGCATCCGCTCGACGAGCGAGATGGTCTGACGGACTTTCTCCCGCTCGTGGCCCTCGTCGACGGTGTCGCTCAGCGCGTCGAGCTTCGCGAGCAGGTCGTTGATGTCGGGGTTCTCGGGACCGCGCGGGCCGTTCGAGAGGCGGCGCTCGTCCGCGTCACCCGTCGGCCCCGCCGATCGCTCCGGGTCGGGAGGCGAGCTCGATCCGACGGACCGTCGTCCCGAGTCGTCGCCGTCCATTGCCGATCGGTCGACGCCGGCGTCGCAAAAGCGTACCGACGGGCGGCGCGGCGGTGGAGACGGCGAATCGTTTATTAATACTGGAATGGTAACACGTGGCACGAGGTGAGTGCCGACGACATCGAGGACCGGACCACGCAGCCATCGACCGTCGACGGTACCGCGCGGCGACGACTGTCCGATCCACTCGTTTCGAAACGGGGCGTCCCCCCTTTCGACGTGAACCCCTCGCCCCGTCGGTTCCCACCCTGACCGCCGCTGCTCGCGGGAGCCGCGCCTCAGCGAGTCCCGCCGTCGCTTGACTCGTCCGCCGAGCGACGCCCGAGGAACGACGAGAGCGCCGCGTTGAACGCGGCGGGGCGTTCCAGCATCGCGAGGTGTGCGGCCCCCTCGATCGCCGCGCGCTCGCAGTCGTCGATCCGGTCCGCGAGGTAGTCGTGGTACGCCGGCGGCGTGAGCGCGTCGTGTTCGCCGACGACCGCGAGCGACGGCGACGCGATCTCGTCGAGACGGTCGCGGACGTCGAACGCGTGGCAGGTCCGGAAGTCGCGCTCGGTGACCGCCCGACCGCACTCCCGCATGCCGGCGCGGGAGAGCTCGACGTACTCGGCCGGCGCGTCGTGGAAGAGGCGGTCGGGCTCGTGGAGCAGGTCGATCGCCCGGTCGAACTCCGTCTCGAGCGCGTCCAACAGCGGCTCGGCGACCGCGAGCTTCGCGCCCGTGCCCGCGAGGACGAGCCCGTCGAGCGGGAGGTCGCGCTCCAGCGCGATCCACAGGGCCACGGCGCCGCCGAGGGAGTTGCCGCAGAGGACGGTCGCCCCGGTCGCCTCCGCGACGGCGACGACGTCGTCCGCGTAGGCGTCGAGCGTCTCGGCCCCGGCCGGTTCGTCGACGTCGTCGCTGTCGCCGTGCCCCGAGAGGTCGAGCGCGACGGTCGGGAACCGGTCGCTCAGGCGCGCCTGCGCCTTCCAGACGTCTTTGCTCCCGCCGCTCCCGTGGACGAAGCAGACCGTCGGCCCGTCGCCGCCGCGGTCGGAGACGCGATACGCGGTGTCGCGCCCGTCGTGGGTGACTCGCTGCATGCCCCCGTCTCCCGCGCGCTCGGTCATAAGACGCCCGGCGGACGGCGCCGGCGAGCGAGAGGATCCGAGGAGGGAACGACCGTCGACGCCCCCCGAAACGACCCCGAACCGCAACACTACCGATACGTTCGTGAGATCTCACGTCATGCGATTTTTAGCGACGGGTTTATATAGTCTCGCGCCTAACTTGTAGTTAGCATGAATCACCAACAGACCCGATCGACCGGCGACGGTCCGCTGCTCCGCCGGTTCGAGTACGAGGACGGGTGGATCGTCGCCGCCGATCTGGGCGCCGACGCCGCGAACGTGAGCGTCGACACGGTCGGCGAGACGGCGATCGTCGTCGTCGAGGGCGACGGCGAACCGGTCGAGTCGGAGTTCGAACTGCCGGGACCGGCCGCGTCGACCGCGGTCGCGAACGGCGTGATCACGGTCGAGGGCGAAACGGTCGAGGACGACACCGTGGAGGGCGAGCGATGAAACTCACTGTCAGACCGCTCAAACAGAAGGACGCCGGCCGCCGCCTCGCGGCGATCGACCGCGTCGCGGCCGAAGAGCTGGGGCTCTCCGGCGGCGACATCGTCCGCGTCGAGGGCCCGGACGGGGCCGCGATCGCCCGCGTCTGGCCCGGCTACCCCGAGGACGACGGAAGCGGCGTCGTGCGTATCGACGGACGGCTCCGTCAGGAGGCCAACGTCGGTATCGACGACCGCGTGACGGTCGAGTCGGTCGACGTCTCCCGGGCGGAGTCGGTCACGATCGCCTTCCCGAGCCAGCTCCGCGTGCGCGGGCAGATCGCCCCGTTCATCCGCGACAAGCTCTCCGGACAGCCGGTGACCGAAGGGCAGACGATCCGCACGTCGATGGGCTTCGGCCTGATGGGCGGCCAGTCGCAGGCGGTGCCGATGAAGGTCGCCTCGACGACGCCGTCGGGGACCGTCGTCATCACCGACGACACCGAGATCGAGATCTCGGAGGTCCCCGCCGAGGAGCTCGCCGAGCGCGGCGGGAGCGGCGACGGGGCCAGCGAAGGCCCGGACGTCACCTACGAGGACATCGGCGGGCTCGACGGCGAGCTCGAACAGGTCCGCGAGATGATCGAGCTGCCGATGCGGCACCCGGAGCTGTTCAAGCGGCTCGGCATCGACCCGCCGAAGGGCGTGCTCCTGCACGGCCCGCCGGGCACGGGGAAGACGCTGATCGCGAAGGCCGTCGCCAACGAGATCGACGCCAGCTTCCACAACATCTCCGGCCCGGAGATCATGTCGAAGTACTACGGCGAGAGCGAGGAGCAGCTCCGTGAGATCTTCGAGGAGGCCTCGGAGGAGGCGCCCTCGATCATCTTCATGGACGAGCTCGACTCGATCGCGCCCAAGCGCGAGGAGGCCGGCGGCGACGTCGAACGGCGCGTCGTGGCCCAGCTGCTCTCGCTGATGGACGGGCTCGAAGAGCGCGGCGAGGTCGTCGTCATCGGCGCGACGAACCGCGTCGACGCCATCGACCCCGCGCTCCGCCGCGGCGGTCGCTTCGACCGCGAGATCGAGGTCGGCGTCCCCGACCGCGACGGCCGCAAGGAGATCCTGCAGGTCCACACGCGGAACATGCCGCTGGTCGAGGGAATCGACCTCGACGAGTACGCGGAGAACACCCACGGCTTCGTCGGGGCCGACCTCGAGTCGCTCGCGAAGGAGTCCGCGATGCACGCGCTGCGCCGGATCCGGCCCGAGCTCGACTTAGAGAGCGACGAGATCGACGCCGACGTGCTGAACTCCATCCAGGTCACCGAGAGCGACTTCAAGGAGGCGATGAAGGGCATCGAGCCCTCCGCGCTCCGCGAGGTGTTCGTCGAGGTCCCGGACGTCTCCTGGGACCGGGTCGGCGGTCTGGAGGGGACCAAAGAGCGGCTCCGCGAGACGATCCAGTGGCCGCTGGAGTACCCCGAGGTGTTCGAGGAGCTCGACATGCAGGCCGCCAAGGGCGTCCTGATGTACGGCCCGCCGGGCACGGGGAAGACCCTGCTCGCGAAGGCCGTCGCCAACGAGGCGGAGTCGAACTTCATCTCGATCAAGGGGCCCGAACTGCTGAACAAGTACGTGGGCGAGTCCGAGAAGGGCGTCCGCGAGGTGTTCAGCAAGGCCCGCGAGAACGCGCCGACCATCGTGTTCTTCGACGAGATCGACTCGATCGCGACCGAGCGCGGCAAGAACTCCGGCGACTCCGGCGTCGGCGAACGCGTCGTCTCGCAGCTGCTGACGGAGCTCGACGGGCTCGAGTCGCTGGAGGACGTGGTCGTCATCGCGACGACGAACCGCCCGGACCTCATCGACTCGGCGCTGCTCCGGCCCGGCCGCCTGGACCGCCACGTGCACGTGCCCGTGCCGGACGAGGAGGCCCGCCGGAAGATCCTGGAGGTCCACACCCGGAACAAGCCGCTGGCCGACGACGTCGACCTCGACGCGCTGGCACGGAAGACCGAGGGGTACGTCGGCGCCGACCTCGAAGCGGTCGCCCGCGAGGCCTCGATGAACGCCTCCCGGGAGTTCATCGGCAGCGTCACGCGCGAGGAAGTCGGGGAGTCCGTCGGCAACGTCCGCGTGACGATGGCGCACTTCGAGGACGCCCTCGGCGAGGTGAACCCGAGCGTCACCCCCGAGACGCGGGAGCGCTACGAGGAGATCGAAAAGCAGTTCGAGCGGTCGGACGTCGACCGCACCGACGCCGAGCCCGGCACCGCGTTCCAGTAGTCGGAGCGTCGGTCGGCTCGGTCGGGAGCAGTTTTCTTTAAATAATCCCCGCCGTCGACAGCAGGAAGAACACGGCGACGAGGACGATGCCGATCGTGACTAGGCGCCACGCGAGCTTCAGCACGAACTTACCGACGACGATAACGATCGCGACGGCGACGAGCGCGACGAGCAGCTGTCCCGCTTGGCTGGCGAGGAGTCCGGCCTGAAGCGGGAGCGACGATGCCAACGCGGCGAGCGAAGCGGTCATGTCCGGCCCCACGAGCACGTCGGGCATAAGCTTGTGGGGAGGAGCCGCGGTCCGTCGGTTATTGAAATCTGATAGGTGAGCCGGCAAATACTGCGCCGATGAGGCCGGAGTCTCACGCTCCCGGCCGACGGGACCGCGGTAACACGGAGCATAACGCCGGAAAATCGGTGCGAGTAACCCCCCTTTTGTTCCGATGCGGAGACCGTTACTTCGGTCGATTTCGCGCCTTGAGTATCAGTTTCACTCTGGTCTGGCTACGCTTATGTGTCCGGAACACGTTCAGATGTAACGTAATCGAATCCGGCGTCAGACACGCGGACCGGGAATTACATACCGAATCGAACAGGTAGTCACCTATCCGGGCCGGGAGCGGAACACAAAAGGGCCTGCTGCGACAGTACGTAGACACGATATATGAGCCAGAACGCACGTCAACCGAGCGGGGTGGCCGTCGAATGAGCAACGACGGCGTCGCCGCCGACGAACTCGAACTGCCGATCAAACGAACAACGGGCGAGACGATGGAGGAGCGTCTCACCGCCAACGCCTATCACAACATCCTGCCCGCGCGCTACCTCCGGAAGAACGCGGACGGCGAGACGATCGAGAACCCCGAGGAGCTGTTCGACCGCGTCGCGCGCAACGTCGCGCTCGCGGAGGCCGTTTTCGAGGCCGAGAAGCAGGGCGTCGAGGTCACCGTCACGCCCGACCAGCTGAAGCCCGACCACCCCCGCCGGAACGAACTGGCGGAGGAGGTGTTCGGCGCCGGCACCACCGCCGAGGACGAGGCGGAGACGACGCTGACCGCGCACAACGTCAACAAGTTCGCGTACGACACCGTCGTTCCCGAGCTCCCCGAGAGCGTGCGCGACCACGTGGAGGCGACCGCGGACCGGTTCCGCGACGGGATGGAGCGGCTCTCCTTTATGCCGAACTCGCCGACCCTGATGAACGCGGGCGACGAGCTCCAGCAGCTCTCGGCCTGCTTCGTCGACTCCCCCGACGACGACATCACCGACATCCACCAGACCGCCAAGGAGGCGGCCGAGGTGTTCCAGTCCGGCGGCGGCATGGGGTACGCGTTCTGGAAGCTCCGCCCCTACGGCGACTCCGTCGGCTCGACCGGCGGCATCGCCTCCGGCCCGATCACGTTCATGCGGACGTTCGACCAGATGTGCGAGACGATCGCGCAGGGCGGCGCGCGCCGCGGCGCTCAGATGGGCGTCATGCGCGTCTCGCACCCGGACGTCATCCAGTTCATCCACGCGAAGAACAAGGACGTCTCCCTGGCTCACTCGCTGCGGCTGAACGACCCCGACGACTTCACGCACAACTCCTTCGCGGACGCCTTGGAGGAGGCCCGCGAGCTGATCGACGAGGACGGAAAGGTGCCCGAACACCTCCGGAACGCGGTCGAGGGTCACCTGTCGAACTTCAACATCAGCGTCGGCGTCACCGACGACTTCATGGAGGCGCTGTACAACGACGAGGAGTTCACCTTCACCAACCCGCGCACCGAGGAGCCCCACGTCGCGACGCCCGAGACGAAGGAGATCTACGACATGTTCGGTCTCGGCGAGCACGTCGAGGTCGGCGAAGTGCTGTCGATCCCGGCCCAGGAGCTGTGGGACGACATGATCGAGGGCGCCCACGAGAACGGCGAGCCGGGCGTCATCTACCTCGAACGGGTGAACAAAGAGCACTCCTTCGACGTGGAGGAGCACCCGGACCACCGCATCCTCGCGACGAACCCCTGTGTCACCGGTGACACCTTGATCAGCACCGAAAACGGGCTCGTCGAAGCCGAGGAACTCTACGAACAGGGAGTCGCACGCGACGTCGTCGTCGATGGTCGCCTCAGCGAGGAGACGCTCAAAGAAGCGAGCAGCGTCTACAAGACCGGCGAGAAGGACGTTTATAAGCTCACGACCGAGGAGGGGTACGAACTCCGCCTCACTTCCGATCATCGGGTCATGACGGGTGACGGGTGGGTGGAAGCCGGCAACCTCGACGCCGGCGACACGGTCCACATCCAGAACCGGAAAGGCTCCTTCGGCCAGCACGGAACAGCGGCAGAGGGTCGCGTACTCGGCTGGATGGTCGGTGACGGCCATCTCAAGACCGGAAAGGAGCGCGCCGTCCTCAACTTCTACGACGAGGACGCCGAGGTCTCGGAGTCGTTCACGGCCGACGTGAACGAGATCGTTCGCGATCCCGTCGGTAACGCCGACTACGAGGTCGGCGTCAGCGAGATCGCCAGGGGTGACGACTACCGCGGCGCGCAGGCCGTCGAGCAGCGGATCCGCTCGGCTCGACTGTACGAGTACGCCGAGGAAGCCGGCTTAGCCGATCAGAAGCATCAGGTGCCTGAGGCAGTGATGCGCGGGAGCGAGGAGATGGCACGCGGGTACCTCCGTGCGCTGTTCTCCGCTGACGGGGGCGTTCAGGGGAACGTCGAAAAGGGCGTCTCCGTCCGACTCACGAGCACGAGCACCGACCTGTTAACAGAAGTCCAGCAACTCCTGCTCAACTTCGGGATCTTCAGCAAGATCTACGAGGAGCGCCACGAGGAGGGCGTTCAGGAGATGCCCGACGGAAACGGCGGAACTGCGGAATACGAGCGACAGGCCGACCACGATCTCGTCGTCTCGAAGGACAACCTCGTCCGCTTCGCGGAGGAGATCGGATTCCTTCTCGACTCGAAACAGGACGCACTCGACGAGCGTCTCGCGAACTACGACCGCGGACCGTACAGCGAGGGATTCGAAGCGACCGTTTCCGCAGTCGAGGACGACGGCCACGAGGCCGTCTACGACCTGACGGAGCCTGAGACGAGTTCGTTCGTCGCGAACGGTCTCGTGGTCCACAACTGCGGCGAGCAACCGTTGGAGGAGTACGAGGCGTGTAACCTCGGTCACATCAACCTCTCGACGCTCGCGGCGCAGGACGCGCCGGACTGGCGCGTCTGGTCCGAGGCGCACGCCGACGAGTACGAGTCGAAGGAGGCCGCCATGTCGGCGTTCTTACAGGAAGCCATCGACTTCGAGGAGTTCGACGAGCGGATCGACTACGGCACCCGCTTCCTCGAGAACGTCGTGACGATGTCGGACTTCCCGGTCGAGAAGATCGAGCAGAAGGTCCGCGACATGCGGAAGATCGGGCTCGGAGTGATGGGGCTCGCTCAGCTGTACATCCAGCTCGGGATTCAGTACGGCACCGAAGAGGGCAACGAGGTCGCCCGCCAGCTGATGACCCACATCAACCACGCGTCGAAGCAGACCTCCCACGAGCTCGCCGAGGAGCGCGGCGTGTTCAACGACTGGGACGAGTCGAAGTACGCGAACCCCACCGAGCACCGCGACTGGTTCGAGCACTACACCGGCCTCGACGCCGACGAGTGGGCGGACGGCTTCCCGATCCGCAACCACAACACGACGACGATCGCGCCCACGGGCACGACGTCGATGATCGGGAACACCACCGGCGGCTGCGAGCCGATCTACAACGTCGCCTACTACAAGAACGTCTCCGACGACGTCCAGGGCGACGAGATGCTCGTCGAGTTCGACGACTACTTCCTGCGCACCTTAGAGGAGAACGACGTCGACGTCGACGCCGTCAAGCAGGAGGCTCAAGAGCAGATGGCGACCAACGAGTTCGACGGCGTTGACGGGTTAGAGACGGTTCCGGACGCGATCGGCGAGCTGTTCGTCGTCACCGGCGACCTCTCGGGCAAACAGCACGCGGCGGTCCAGTGCGCCTGCCAGGAGGGCGTCGACTCCGCCATCTCGAAGACGTGTAACTTCCCGAACGACGCCACTGCCGAGGAGATGGAAGAGGTGTACCGCTACATCTACGACCACGGCGGGAAGGGCGTCACCGTCTACCGCGACGGCACCCGCTCGAAGCAGGTGCTCACGACGCGCGCGAAGAACACGGAGTTCGCCGACGAGAGCGAGGCGGCCGAGGCGATCGTCGAGCAGATCGGCGAGGTGTTCGGCGGCGTCGAGGCGTTCCTCGAGAACGAGGACGTGCAGGCGGCGATCGACACGGAGATCGCGGACCTGCTGGAGGCCAGCGAGCAGCCGCAGATCGACTACAGCGAGCGCAGCCCGCGTCCCGACTCCCTGAACGGCGTCACCCAGCGCGTCGAGACGGGGTACGGGAAGCTGTACGTCACCATCAACGAGGACCAGAACGGTCGGCCGTTCGAGCTGTTCGCGAACATCGGCCACTCCGGCGGCTACACCAACTCCTTCACCGAGGCGCTCGCGAAGGTCATCTCGACGGCGCTCCGCTCGGGCGTGGACCCCGACGAGATCGTCGACGAGCTACAGGGCACCCGGAGCCCGAAGGTCGCCTGGGACAAGGGCGAGCAGATCCAGTCGATCCCGGACGCCATCGGCACCGCGCTCCGGCGCTACCTCGACGACGAGATCGACAAGGGGATCCCGCAACAGCAGAGCCTCGACGACGTCGAGCGCGACCTAGCGAGCGAGCCGACGAGCCAGACCGACGGCGGCGCGGTCGACGCCGGCGCGGCGACCGACGCCCCGAACGTGAACGGGACGGCCGAGGACGACGCGGCCGACGCCGACGACGCGATGCAGGAGCTGATCGCGGCGGGCGAGTCGCCCGAGTGTCCCGACTGCGGCGGGATGAACCTCTACTACTCCGAGGGCTGCAAGACGTGCGAGTCGTGCGGCTGGTCGGAGTGCTGAGGTAAGAACGCGCGGTGATGTTAAGTTAAGA